>NZ_WMBF01000559.1:0-3755 GCF_019400875.1 Streptomyces anatolicus
CCGCCCAGCCCTCAACCCCGCCCGATATACGGCATGTTCGTCGCGAGCACGGTCGCGAACTGCACGTTCGCCTCCAGCGGCAGCTCCGCCATGTGCCGCACCGTCCGCGCCACGTCGGCCACGTCCATCACCGGCTCGCTCGCCAACTCGCCGTTGGCCTGGAGGATCCCGGACTGCATGCGCTCGGTCATGTCGGTCGCGGCGTTGCCGATGTCGATCTGGCCGACGGCGATCCGGTACGGGCGGCCGTCCAGGGAGAGCGACTTGGTCAGGCCGGTCAGCGCGTGCTTCGTGGCCGTGTACGCGACCGAGTTCGGGCGCGGCGCATGTGCCGCGATCGAGCCGTTGTTGATGATCCGTCCGCCCCGCGGGTCCTGCTCCTTCATCTGCCGGAACGCGGCCTGCGCGCACAGGAAGGCGCCGTTGAGGTTGGTGTCGACGACGTGGCGCCAGGCGTCGTAGGGAAGCTCCTCGACGGGCACGCCGCCGGGGCCGAAGGTGCCCGCGTTGTTGAAGAGCAGGTCGAGACGTCCGAACCGCTCGCGCACGGCGCCGAAGAGTGCCGCCACGTCTTCCGGGCTCGTCACGTCGGTCCGTACGCACAGGGGGGCGCCCTCCTTGAGAGGGGCGAGGGCGGCCGTCTCCTCCAGGGTCTCCAGGCGGCGGCCCGCGAGCGCCACGGACCAGCCGGCGGCGAGGAGTTCGACGGCGACGGCACGGCCGATCCCGGAACCGGCCCCGGTCACCACGGCGACCCTGGGGGAGTCCGGCCCGTCGGTCTCGACGAGGCTCTCCGCGGCGGTCTCCACGACGCTCTCCGCGGCGGCGACCACGGCGGTCTTCGCCACCCCCACCGTGACCTCCTCCGGCTCGGCCTCCACGGTGCTGCCCACGCCGGTGCCCCCGGCGCTCTCCACACCGCTGCCCGCGCCGACGGCCCCGGCGCTCTCCGCCACGCCTTCCGCGCCGACGGCCCCGGCGCTCTCCACGTTCCCGGCCGCGTTCGATGAGGCAGTTCGCTCAGCGTTCATGGCCCCGCAGCGTACGGGAGGCGTGGGCACGGGGACATCATCCGACCGCCATATGGCTGTTGTGTACGTGACAGACGCAGGTCGTCCCCCGCCACTTACATGCCCCTGACACCAATCGTCAGGGGAGGGCCACATGACACCCGCAGCCCAGCAGCACGCGCCCGAACTCCGGGCCGCCGCCCAGCACTTGGGGCGCCGCCGTTTCCTCACCGTCACCGGTGCCGCCGCCACGCTCGCCTTCGCCACCAACCTGCCCACCGCGGGCGTCGCGGGCGCCGCCGAGCTGGACGCCCGCCGCATCAAGGAGAACCCCTTCACCCTCGGCGTCGCCTCCGGAGACCCGCTGCCCTCCTCGGTCCTGCTGTGGACCCGGCTCGCCCCCGCCCCTTACGAGCCCGGCGGCGGACTGCCCAAGGAGCGCGTCTCCGTCCACTGGGAACTCGCCCACGACCCCCGCTTCCGGCGCGTCGCCAGACGCGGCGTCACCACCGCGCACCCCGAGTACAACCACACCGTGCACGTCGAGGTCGACCACCTGGACGCGGGCCGCCGCTACTACTTCCGGTTCCGCGCGGGCCAGTGGACCAGTGCCACCGGCCGCACCCGCACCGCCCCCGCGCCGGGCAGCCGCCCCGGGTCCCTGACCCTCGCAGCGGTCTCCTGCCAGGCGTACCACGACGGCTACTTCACCGCGTACAAGCACCTCGCCCAGGACGACGTCGACGTCGTCTTCCACCTCGGCGACTACCTCTACGAGTACGCGGTCAACGCGACCGGCGGCGCCCGCGCCTACAAGGACAGGACGCTGCCCGCCCACTACAACAAGGAGACCCTAACGCTGGAGGACTACCGCCTGCGGTACGCCCTCTACAAGTCCGACCCCGACCTGCGCGCCGCCCACGCCGCGCACCCCTTCGTCGTCACCTGGGACGACCACGAGGCCGAGAACAACTACGCCGACGACATCGACGAGAACGGCAACCCGCCCGCCGAGTTCCTGCTGCGCCGCGCCGCCGCCTACCGCGCGTACTGGGAGAACCTGCCGCTGCGCCGCCCGCAGCTGCCCAAGGGCCCCGACGCGCGGCTCTACCGGCGCCTGGTCTGGGGCCGGCTCGCCCAGTTCGACATCCTCGACACCCGCCAGTACCGCTCCGACCAGGCGTACGGCGACAAGGCGCACGCCCCGGGACCCGAGTCGGACGACCCGAGGCGCACCATCACCGGCGCCACCCAGGAGCGCTGGCTCCTCGACGGCTGGCGCCGCTCGCGCGCGCTGTGGAACGTCGTCCCGCAGCAGGTCACCTTCTCCCAGCGCAAGCTGGACCTCACCGCGCAGGCGAAGCTCTCCATGGACGCCTGGGACGGCTACCGCGCCTCCCGCAAGCGGGTCCTCGCGGGCGCGAAGGCGGCCGGCCTCGACAACCTCATGGTCCTCACCGGAGACGTGCACGTCGGCTACGCCTTCGACATCAAGGCCGACTTCGACGACCCCTCGTCGAGGACCGTGGGCACGGAGATCGTCGCGACGTCCATCGCCAGCGGCAAGGACGGCGCGGACAAGCCGGCCAACTGGGAGACGTACACCAAGGCCAACCCGCACCTGAAGTTCTACAACGGACGGCGGGGCTACGTGACGGTCGGCCTCGGCCGCGACGAGGCGCGCGCCGACTTCAAGACGGTCTCGGCGGTCACGACGCCGGGCGCCCCGATCAAGACCGCGGCGTCCTTCGTCACGGAGTCGGGCGACCCGGGGCTGCGGCCCGCATAGGCGCCGTCGGCGGCCTCCGGCGTCCTGAGCGCCAGCGCCAGATCGTTGTCCGCGGTGAAGAAGGGGCGCACGGAGGCCGCGTGTCCAGCAGCCGGATACGCGTACTCGGCGGCCGGATACACATCCGTCCGCTTGCGGTCGACGACATCGCCGATGACGCGCGCCACCCGCACCGGCTCGGCACCGGGCGACAAGCGCAGCGCCAGCTCCCAGGTCTCCGGCTCCCCGTCACCGGCGTCAAGGAGCCGGGCGTAGGGCAGGCGGAAGCGGAAGCGGTCGGGCCCGGACGCCGTCACGTCGGTCTCGAAGGCGGAGGCCGGATTCCGGCGCGGTACGGCGAGGAGGCGGGGCCGCTCTTTCGGAGCGAACTCCGCGCCGTACAGCGTGCCTTGCACCGCGCACGAGTCAGCGTCGGCCGTCAGCGTGTGGGCCTCGGCGTGCGCGGGGCGGTGCCAGGTGCGCAGGGAGAGGTTGTTCTTGACGGTGGGATAGGGGATCCACCAGCCGAACGGGGTTCCCGGCAGGGCCGCGAGGCCCAGCAGCTCGCGCTGTTCGACGGCCGTGCACGCGACGCGGCGCCGCACGCCGTCGTCCGCCCGGACGACGTGGAAGTCCCAGCGGCCCTCGGCGAGCCGGTGGGCACGGCGCTCCAGCACGGCCGTCCAGGGGGATTCGTCGGTCTCGGGCTCGCGAAGGGGAACCGTGAGCAGGTCCTCGCCCCGGCCCTCGGTGCCGCGCCGCGTCGCGGTCAGCGTGAACGCGCTGCCCCGCATCCCGGCGCGCTCCAGCCGTACGACGAGATCCCCGGCGGCGTTCACCGAACAGGCCGACCTCGGCCGCAGCGGGCCGAGCCGCGCCGAGCGCCCGCGCCCCGCCTTTCGTACGGTCCGGCCGAGCGCCCGGCGCGTGGCGGCTCCGGCGCGCCTGACACCGGCGGCCAGGCGCAGGTCGAGGGG
>NZ_WMBF01000560.1:0-3752 GCF_019400875.1 Streptomyces anatolicus
GCGTCAGCGCATGGGCGGGCGGGGGCGCCTGTGGGTCGAGGAGAGGTGGCGCTGGGACCTCCTGGCGGAGAGGCTCCGGGAACTCTTGTAGCGCCTACGGGGCTGCGGCCTGAGGCCGTCGGGCGTCCGACGGCCGTCGTCGCTTGCTCGCGCAGTTCCCCGCGCCCCTAAAAGCCGGGCTTCGCCCGCTTTTATGGGAAGCGGGGCGGAGCCCCTGCTTCAGGGGCGCGGGGAACTGCGCGAGCAACCACAACGAGACCGAGAGCCGCAAGCCGACAAGGACCCCCCACGGCGAGTGGGCGCCCCGCCAACGCTACCCGCGGTAAATCGCCTCGATCTCGTCCGCGTAATCCTTGGCCACAACATTCCGCTTCAGCTTCAACGACGGAGTCAAATGCCCCGACTCCTCCGTGAACTGCGCGCCGAGAACCCGGAACTTCCGTACGGACTCCGCCTTGGAGACCGCCGCGTTGCCGTCGTCCACCGCGCTCTGGATCGCCGCCAGCAGATCCACGTCGTCACGGAGAGAGGCCGCCGTCGACCCGGCGGGCTTCCCGTGCTCGGCGGCCCAGCGGCCCAGGAACTCGTCGTCGACCGTGACGAGCGCGCCCACGAAGGGGCGGCCGTCGCCGACGACCATGCACTCGGCGACCAGCGCGTGCGCGCGGATGCGGTCCTCGATCACGGCCGGGGCGACGTTCTTGCCGCCCGCCGTGACGATGATCTCCTTCTTGCGGCCGGTGATCCGCAGATAGCCGTCCTCGTCGAGCGTGCCGATGTCACCGGTGTGGAACCAGCCGTCGGCAAGGGCCTCTTCGGTGGCGCCCTCGTTGTTCCAGTACCGCGAGAACAGGTGCTCGCCGTGGAGCAGGACCTCGCCGTCGTCGGCGATGCGCACGACGGAGCCGGGCAGCGGCTGCCCGACCGTGCCGATCTTCTGGCGGTCCCAGGGGTTGAAGGCGGTGGCCGCGCAGGACTCCGTCAGGCCGTACCCCTCCAGGACCGTGAAGCCGATGCCGCGGAAGAAGTGCCCGAGGCGCTCGCCGAGCGGGGCGCCGCCGGAGATCGCGTACTCGCCGCGGCCGCCGAGTACCGTCCGCAGCTTGCTGTAGACCAGCTTGTCGAAGATCTTGTACTTGATCTTCAGGCCGAGGGACGGCCCCGAGGCCGTGTCGAGCGCGCGGCTGTACGCGATCGCCGTGTCCGCCGCCTTGTCGAAGATCTTGCCCTTGCCCTCGGCCTGCGCCTTGGCGCGCGCCGCGTTGTAGACCTTCTCGAAGACGCGCGGGACGCCCAGGATCATGGTCGGCCGGAAGGAGGCGAGTTCGTCCGTGAGGTGCTTGATGTCCGGCGCGTGGCCCAGCTTGATCGGCGCCATCAGCGCGGCGACCTCGACCAGGCGTCCGAAGACGTGCGCGACGGGCAGGAAGAGCAGGACCGAGCACTCGCCCGTGCGGAAGAGGGGCTTGAGGCGCTCCACCACATTGCCGCACTCCGCGAAGAAGCTGCGGTGGGTCAGCACACAGCCCTTGGGGCGGCCCGTGGTGCCCGAGGTGTAGACGATGGTGGCCGGGTCGTCGGCGCCCATGGCCGCGCAGCGCTCGTCGACGGTCCGCTCCGTGACCTCGGCGCCCGCGCGGTTCAGCTCCTCGACACAGCCCTTGTCGATCTGCCAGATGTGCGCGAGGGCGGGCAGCCGGTCGCGTACGGACTCCACGGTGGCGGCGTGCGCGTCCAGTTCGACGACGCAGGCGACGGCACCGGAGTCACCGAGGATCCACTGGATCTGCTCGGCCGAACTCGTCTCGTACACCGGCACGGTCACCGCGCCCGCGCTCCAGATGGCGAAGTCGAGGAGCGTCCATTCGTAGCGCGTACGGGACATCAGGCCGACGCGGTCACCGGGCCGCACACCGGAGGCGATCAGCCCCTTGGCGGTGGCGCGCACCTCCGCGAGGAAGGTCTTGGCGTCGACGTCCTGCCAGCTGCCGTCGACCTTGCGGCCGATGACGGCGACATCCGGGTGCTGCGCGGCATTTCTACGGACGATGTCGGTCAGATTGCCGTCCGCAGGGACCTCGTACAGGGCCGGAAGGCTGAACTCGCGCAAGACTGCTGCTCCTACATAGGGCGCCGGCGCCACGACGTTGTGTGCTGCGACGGTGCGGTCCAAGATCGGGCAGGTGCTCAGTCGAGTGGGGGGCTGAGCACTACTGGACTGCCCGGACGTTACCCATCGGTATGGCTTGTTCGGTAGGGGGGCGGCCCCAGATGTTCGGTGCGTCACACGTCGCCGTTGGTCTGCACCGCAGCGTACGCCACCGTCTTTCCGACTCGGAAGTAACCGCAGGTCCGGCCGCCGGCCCGGGCCCTACCGCCCGTCAGGCGCCCGTCCTAGGGTGATCGGTATGCCAGCTTTCCGGGTCAATGTGGTCAGTGACGTGCACGGCAACGCGGCGGATCTCGCCCGCGCGAAAGACGGTGCCGACGCGCTCGTCTGCCTCGGTGACCTCGTACTCTTCCTCGATTACGCCGACCACTCGCGCGGCATCTTCCCCGACCTCTTCGGCGCGCGGAACGCGACCCGCCTGGTGGAGCTGCGCACCGCCCGCCGCTTCGAGGAGGCACGGGAGTTCGGCAGGCGGCTGTGGGCGGGCGTGGACCGGGGCCCGGCGATCGAGAGCGCGGTCCGCAAGCAGTACGCGCAGCTCTTCGCGGCCTTCCCCACCCCCACGTACGCCACCTATGGAAATGTCGACATCCCCGCTCTGTGGCCTGAATACGCCGGGCCCGGCACCACCGTCCTCGACGGCCAGCGCGCCGAGATCGGCGGACGCGTCTTCGGCTTCGTCGGCGGCGGTCTGCGCACGCCCATGCGTACGCCGTACGAGATCAGCGACGAGGAGTACGCGGCCAAGATCGAGGCGGTCGGCGAGGTCGACGTCCTGTGCACCCACATCCCGCCGGACGTCCCCGAACTCCTCTACGACACCGTGGCCCGCCGCTTCGAACGCGGCAGCCGCGCCCTGCTCGACGCGATCCACCGGACCCGCCCCAGGTACGCGCTCTTCGGCCACGTCCACCAGCCACTGGTCCGGCGCATGCGCGTCGGCGCGACGGAGTGCGTGAACGTCGGCCACTTCGCCGGGTCCGGCAGGCCCTGGGCCCTGGAGTGGTGACCGCGCGGCGCGCGATAGCCTTCACGCGGCAGAGCCGTACCGGACCGCATCTGGAGGAGCCACAGCGATGGCGGAACACACCAGCTCGAGCATCACGATCGAGGCGGCCCCGGCCGAGGTCATGGGAGTGATCGCCGACTTCGCCCGCTACCCGGACTGGACGGGCGAGGTGAAGGAGGCCCAGGTGCTCGACACCGACGAGCGGGGCCGCGCCAAGCAGGTCCGCCTCGTCATGGACGCGGGCGCGATCAAGGACGACCAGACCCTCGGCTACACCTGGACGGGGGAGAACGAGGTCAGCTGGACCCTCGTCAAGTCCCAGATGCTGCGCTCCCTGGACGGCTCGTACCTCCTGCGGCCCGTCGGCTCCGGCACCGAGGTCACCTACCGGCTGACCGTCGACGTCAAGATCCCCATGCTCGGCATGATCAAGCGCAAGGCCGAAAAGGTCATCACCGACCGCGCACTGGCGGGCTTGAAAAAGCGAGTCGAGTCCAAAGAGGCCTGACGGCCCTGAGGGGCCTTAGGAGGGCTGAGGGGGCCCGACGGGCTGGGGGGCTTGAGGGCCTGAGG
>NZ_WMBF01000056.1:0-22056 GCF_019400875.1 Streptomyces anatolicus
GCTTCACCGCGCCCGTCGCCCCGGTGCGCGAGCTGAGCGCGGTGAAGCTGCACGGCAGTACCGCGGTCTCCGAGAGGCCCCGTGTACGGTCGCATGAGCGCGACTAGACGCGACTACCACCCGGACGCGTCGGGGTGCCTCGCGAAACACGGTCGGAGGCCCGATCGTGTGATGGTGAGCACACTTTCAGGTAAAGACTGCATCAAATAGTTTGTGATACGGTTCACGAGAACCCGAGATATATTGGGGCGGCCCCGACGAGACCGGCCGCCCTGGTGAGGTGCGCCTCTACGTGTCCGGGCCAAGGCCTTCGCTCGACCTTCGCTCGACGATCGCAATGCCACGTCCCCAAATTCCGCCGGAGGAGCTGCCGCCATGCAGTCCAACGACGCCCGCACACTCCTGCACTGTGCCCTGCCCACCGCTGCCGCGGGTGCGGCGGGGATCGCGGTCAGCGCCGCCGTAGCCGGCGGCAAGGGTGCGCTCGGTGCCGCCTTCGGCGCACTGGTCGTCCTGTTGTTCATGGGCGGTGGCCTTGTGGCCCTGCAGCGAGGTGCGCGTTCCTTCCCCCATCTGTTCCAGATGATGGGTCTGCTGGTCTACACCGTCCAGATTTTGGTGCTGATGGTCGCCCTCACCGCGCTGCGCGGTACGTCGGCCTTCAACCACAAGTGCTTCGCGTTCACGCTGCTCGCCGCCACTTTGGTGTGGATGGCGGCGCAGGTGCGCTCCCATATGAAGGCCAAGGTCCTCTACGTGGAGCCGGAATCCGCCCGGCCGCAATCGTGAGGTGTAGGGGCAGCGTAAGAAGGCCTCCGCTCATTTGCTATGGTCTCGCCACAACTGCGGCAGAGCTGGCGCGGGAGGCGGCCGTGCCTGTGAAGCCTTACGGCTCGGAGCCCAGCCGCCGCCCCCAAATCCGCAAGTCCAGTCCAGTGCCGCTCCGCGGTCGTATGCCGCGCCGACACATCGAGGTTGCCGTACCCATGCGCCACGCTGAAGGAGCTCGCGGTGAGTAACGCCCAGACGCTCGCCTTCGAGACCGATTGCCATATTTTTGAAGGGTGCGGTTTCCCGACCCCCGGCCTGCACTCCTTCCTCTTCGAGCCGATTTTCACCGTTGGCGGCTTTGAGTTCAACAAGCCGATGCTGCTGGCTCTGGTGAGTTCGGTCGTCGTCATCGGTTTCTTCTGGGCGGCTTTCAATAAGCCCAAGCTGATCCCTGGCAAGCTCCAGATGATCGGCGAGATCGGATACGACTTCGTGCGCCGTGGGGTCGTCTACGAGACGCTCGGCAAGAAGGAGGGCGAGAAGTACGTCCCTCTGATGGTCTCGTTGTTCTTCTTCATCTGGATCATGAACATCTGGTCGATCGTTCCGCTCGCCCAGTTCCCGGTGACCTCGGTCATCGCCCTTCCGGCGGGCCTCGCGGCGATCGTCTACATCCTCTGGGTGAGCGTGACCTTCAAGAGGCACGGCTTCATCGGTGGCTGGAAGAACATCACCGGCTACGACCGTTCGCTCGGCCCGGTCTTCCCGATGGTCATGTTCTTCGAGTTCCTCTCGAACATGATCATCCGGCCCTTCACCCACGCGGTGCGGCTCTTCGCCAACATGTTCGCGGGCCACGTCCTGCTGGTGATCTTCACCATCGCGAGCTGGTACCTGCTGAACGGCATCGGCATCGCCTACGCGGGCGTCTCGTTCGTCATGGTCATCGTGATGACGATCTTCGAGCTGTTCATCCAGGCGCTGCAGGCGTACGTCTTCATCCTGCTTGCCTCCAGCTACATCCAGGGCGCGCTCGCCGAGCACCACTGAGTACGCCTCTCCTCCCCCCGATACATCCGGTGGCCAACCCCCACCGGCCCGTAAAAAGAAGGAAGTTACGGCATGTCCGCTCTCGAGACCCTCGCCGCGGTCAACATCCAGGGCAACTTCGGTGCGATCGGCTACGGCCTCGCCGCGATCGGCCCCGGCATCGGCGTCGGCGTCATCTTCGGTAACGGTACGCAGGCCCTCGCCCGTCAGCCCGAGGCCGCCGGCCTCATCCGCCAGAACCAGATCCTCGGCTTCGTGCTCTGTGAGGCCCTGGCGCTCATCGGTCTGGTCATGGGCTTCGTTTACCCGGTTCCTTCCTGATCCGGTCTCGTTGACGAGAAACTTCAACGGAAGGCACTGATGTGATCTCTCTGGTACAGCTGGCGTCGGAGGAGCCTCAAAACCCTCTGATTCCGGAGATCCCTGAGCTCGTCATCGGCCTCATCGCGTTCGTCATCGTCTTCGGCTTCTTCGCCAAGAAGTTCCTCCCGAACATCAACAAGGTTCTGGAAGAGCGCCGCGAAGCGATCGAAGGCGGCATCGAAAAGGCCGAGGCCGCGCAGACCGAGGCCCAGAGCGTGCTTGAGCAGTACAAGGCTCAGCTCGCCGAGGCCCGGCACGAGGCCGCGCGACTGCGCCAGGAGGCGCAGGAGCAGGGTGCTCAGCTCATCGCCGAGATGCGGGCCGAGGGCCAGCGTCAGCGCGAGGAGATCGTCGCCGCAGGCCACGCCCAGATCGAGGCCGACCGCAAGGCCGCCGCGCAGTCGCTGCGTCAGGACGTGGGCCACCTCGCCACCGCCCTGGCCGGCAAGCTCGTCGGCGAGTCCCTTGAGGACCACGCCCGGCAGAGCCGCACCATCGACCGCTTCCTCGACGAGCTCGAGGAGAAGGCCGAGGCGGCTCGATGACAGCGCACGGAGCCAGCCGCGAGGCTCGGGCCGCCGCGCGCGAGCGTCTGGACGCGCTGACCGACAACACGTCGGTCGACGCCAAGCGGCTCGCGGACGAGCTGGCCGCGGTCACCGCGCTCTTCGCCCGCGAGGTCTCGCTGCGTCGGGTCCTGACCGACCCGGCGCAGTCCGGTGAGGCCAAGGCCGAGCTGGCCGGGCGTCTGCTCGGCGGCCAGGTGGGCGGCGAGACCGCCGACCTGGTGGCCGGCATGGTGCGCTCGCGCTGGTCGCAGTCGCGTGACCTGGTGGACTCCCTGGAGGAGCTCGCCAACCTCGCCGACCTGACCGGCGCGCAGCAGGCCGGTGCGCTGGACAACGTCGAGGACGAGCTCTTCCGGTTCGGCCGGATCGTCGCGTCGAGCACCCAGCTGCGGGCGGCGCTCACCGACCGCGCCGCCACGGGCACGGCCAAGAGCGAGCTGCTGCGCAGCCTGCTCGGCGGTCGCGCCGAGGACGTGACGGAGCGGCTCGTCGAGCGCCTTGTGACCGCGCCGCGCGGACGTAGCCTGGAAGAGGGCATCGAGTCCCTCTCCAAGCTGGCCGCGGACCGACGCGACCGCATGGTGGCCGTCGTGACTTCGGCTGTTCCGCTCTCGGACCAGCAGAAGCAGCGTCTCGGCGCCGCCCTGGTCAAGGTGTACGGACGCCCGATGCACCTCAACCTCGACGTGGACCCCGAGGTCCTCGGCGGGATCACCGTCCAGGTGGGCGACGAGGTCATCAACGGCAGCATCGCGGACCGCATCGAGGAAGCCGGCCGCCGCGTGGCCGGCCAGTAACTCAACACGCACGAAATACGGCCCTAGTTGGGCCGTGCAGAGGATTCCTGGGGGCTGACCCCAGACCCCCCAAGAAAACTTCGGGCCCAACAAGGAGAGCAGGGAACCCAGATGGCGGAGCTCACGATCCGGCCGGAGGAGATCCGGGACGCGCTGGAGAACTTTGTCCAGGCGTACAAGCCGGACGCGGCCTCGCGCGAGGAGGTCGGTACGGTCACCGTCGCCGGCGACGGTATTGCCAAGGTCGAGGGCCTCCCCTCGGCGATGGCGAACGAGCTGCTGAAGTTCGAGGACGGCACCCTCGGTCTCGCGCTGAACCTGGAAGAGCGCGAGATCGGCGCCGTCGTCCTCGGCGAGTTCAGCGGTATCGAGGAGGGCCAGCCGGTGCAGCGCACCGGTGAGGTGCTCTCCGTCGCCGTGGGCGAGGGTTACCTCGGCCGCGTCGTCGACCCGCTCGGCAACCCGATCGACGGCCTCGGCGAGATCGAGACCAGCGGACGTCGCGCCCTCGAGCTGCAGGCACCGGGCGTCATGGCCCGTAAGTCGGTGCACGAGCCGATGGAGACCGGCTACAAGGCCGTCGACGCGATGACCCCGATCGGCCGTGGTCAGCGTCAGCTGATCATCGGCGACCGCCAGACCGGCAAGACCGCCCTGGCCGTCGACACGATCATCAACCAGCGTGACAACTGGCGCACGGGCGACGTGAACAAGCAGGTGCGCTGCATCTACGTCGCCATCGGTCAGAAGGGCTCCACCATCGCCTCCGTGCGCGGTGCCCTCGAAGAGGCCGGCGCGCTCGAGTACACGACCATCGTCGCCGCCCCGGCGTCCGACCCGGCCGGCTTCAAGTACCTGGCGCCGTACACCGGCTCGGCCATCGGCCAGCACTGGATGTACGAGGGCAAGCACGTCCTCATCGTCTTCGACGACCTCTCGAAGCAGGCCGACGCCTACCGCGCCGTGTCCCTGCTGCTGCGCCGCCCGCCGGGGCGCGAGGCCTACCCGGGTGACGTCTTCTACCTGCACTCGCGTCTGCTGGAGCGCTGCGCGAAGCTCTCCGACGAGCTGGGCAAGGGCTCGATGACGGGTCTGCCGATCGTCGAGACCAAGGCGAACGACGTGTCGGCGTTCATCCCGACCAACGTCATCTCCATCACCGACGGCCAGTGCTTCCTGGAGTCGGACCTCTTCAACGCCGGTCAGCGCCCCGCGCTGAACGTCGGTATCTCCGTCTCCCGCGTCGGTGGTTCCGCGCAGCACAAGGCGATGAAGCAGGTCTCCGGCCGGCTGCGCGTGGACCTCGCCCAGTTCCGTGAGCTGGAGGCGTTCGCCGCCTTCGGTTCCGACCTGGACGCCGCGTCGAAGGCGCAGCTCGAGCGCGGCCAGCGCATGGTCGAACTGCTCAAGCAGCCGCAGTACGAGCCGATGGCGACCGAGGACCAGGTCGTCTCCGTGTGGGCCGGTACCACCGGTCGCATGGACGACGTGCCGGTGGGCGACATCCGCCGCTTCGAGAAGGAGCTCCTGGAGTACCTGCACCGCAAGGAGCAGGGCCTCATGACCTCCATCAAGGAGGGCGGCAAGATGTCGGACGACACCCTCCAGGCCGTCGGCGACGCCATCGTGGAGTTCAAGAAGCAGTTCGAGACCTCGGACGGGAAGCTTCTCGGCGAGGACGCTCCGGCCGCCGCCAAGTGACGTAAGGAAGGGACCTGACTCATGGGAGCTCAGCTCCGGGTCTACAAGCGTCGCATCCGATCCGTCACCGCGACCAAGAAGATCACCAAGGCGATGGAGATGATCGCCGCCTCGCGCGTCGTCAAGGCGCAGCGCAAGGTGGCGGCCTCCACGCCGTACGCGACCGAGCTCACCCGCGCGGTCACGGCGGTCGGCACTGGGTCGAACACGAAGCACCCGCTGACGACCGAGGCCGAGACGCCGACCCGTACCGCGGTTCTGCTCCTCACGAGCGACCGCGGTCTGGCCGGCGCCTTCAACTCGAACGCCATCAAGGCCGCGGAGCAGCTGACCGCGCGCCTCGAGGCCGAGGGCAAGGAGGTCGACACGTACATCGTCGGCCGCCGCGGTCTGTCCCACTACAACTTCCGCGAGCGCAAGGTCGTGGAGTCGTGGTCGGGCTTCACCGATGAGCCCACGTACGCGGATGCCAAGAAGGTCGCGGCGCCGCTGATCGAGGCGATCGAGAAGGAGACGGCGGAGGGCGGCGTGGACGAGCTCCACATCGTCTACACCGAGTTCGTCTCGATGATGACGCAGACGGCCATCGACGGCCGCCTGCTGCCGCTCAGCCTCGAAGAGGTCGCGGAGGAGAAGCCCGCCAAGGGCGAGATCCTTCCGCTGTACGACTTCGAGCCGTCGGCGGAGGACGTCCTCGACGCCCTGCTGCCGCGGTACGTCGAGAGCCGTATCTACAACGCGCTGCTCCAGTCGGCTGCCTCCAAGCACGCCGCCACGCGCCGCGCGATGAAGTCGGCGACCGACAACGCCGGGGATCTGATCAACAGCCTCTCCCGGCTTGCCAACGCGGCCCGCCAGGCCGAAATCACCCAGGAAATCAGCGAGATCGTCGGCGGCACAGCAGCGCTGGCCGACGCGACCGCGGGGAGTGACAAGTAATGACGACCACTGTTGAGACGGCCGTTGCCACGGGCCGCGTCGCCCGGGTGATCGGCCCGGTCGTCGACGTGGAGTTCCCCGTCGACGCGATGCCGGAGATCTACAACGCCCTCCACGTCCAGGTCGACGACCCGGAGACCGCGGGCGGCCGCAAGACGCTGACCCTCGAGGTCGCCCAGCACCTGGGTGACGGCGTGGTCCGCTCCATCTCGATGCAGCCCACCGACGGCCTGGTCCGCCAGGCCCCGGTCACCAACACCGGCAAGGGCATCTCGGTGCCGGTCGGTGACGTCACCAAGGGCCGTGTGTTCAACACCCTCGGTGAGGTCCTGAACGACGACGCCTCGACCGTCGCGGACGCCGAGCGCTGGACGATCCACCGCAAGGCCCCGGCCTTCGACCAGCTCGAGTCCAAGACCGAGATGTTCGAGACCGGCCTGAAGGTCGTCGACCTTCTCACCCCGTACGTCAAGGGTGGAAAGATCGGTCTGTTCGGTGGTGCCGGTGTCGGCAAGACCGTTCTGATCCAGGAAATGATCGTCCGTGTGGCCAAGCTGCACGACGGTGTCTCCGTCTTCGCCGGTGTCGGCGAGCGCACCCGTGAGGGCAACGACCTCATGGTCGAGATGGAGGAGGCCGGCGTTCTCGACAAGACCGCGCTGGTCTTCGGCCAGATGGACGAGCCGCCGGGCACGCGTCTGCGCGTCGCCCTGGCCGGTCTGACCATGGCGGAGTACTTCCGCGATGTGCAGAAGCAGGACGTGCTGTTCTTCATCGACAACATCTTCCGCTTCACGCAGGCCGGTTCCGAGGTCTCGACCCTGCTCGGCCGCATGCCCTCCGCGGTGGGTTACCAGCCGAACCTGGCCGACGAGATGGGTCTCCTCCAGGAGCGCATCACCTCGACCCGTGGTCACTCGATCACCTCGATGCAGGCGATCTACGTCCCCGCGGACGACCTGACCGACCCGGCCCCGGCCACCACCTTCGCCCACCTCGACGCGACGACGGTTCTCTCCCGTCCGATCTCGGAGAAGGGCATCTACCCGGCCGTGGACCCGCTGGACTCCACGTCCCGCATCCTGGACCCGCGCTACATCGCGCAGGACCACTACGAGGCCGCGATGCGCGTCAAGGGGATCCTGCAGAAGTACAAGGACCTCCAGGACATCATCGCGATCCTCGGCATCGACGAGCTGAGCGAAGAGGACAAGCTCGTCGTCGCCCGTGCCCGTCGCGTGGAGCGCTTCCTGTCGCAGAACACGCACGCCGCCAAGCAGTTCACCGGCGTGGACGGCTCGGACGTGTCCCTCGACGAGTCGATCGCGGCCTTCAACGCGATCTGCGACGGCGAGTACGACCACTTCCCCGAGCAGGCCTTCTTCATGTGCGGTGGTCTCGAGGACCTCAAGAAGAACGCCAAGGAGCTCGGCGTCTCCTGAGCCGCGCAGCTCAACTCCGGAGAGGGGCGGGTCACACCCGCGGGGGCAGTGTCCCGCCCTTCTCCGTACGCCCACTAGAATTTGACCCAACACCCGGCGAAGCCGCCGGGTGGTGACCCGAGGAGCCACCCTTGGCTGCTGAGCTGCATGTCGAGCTGGTCGCCGCGGACCGCAGTGTCTGGTCCGGCGAGGCCACCCTGGTCGTCGCGCGCACCACGTCCGGCGACATCGGCGTCATGCCCGGTCACCAGCCGCTGCTCGGTGTGCTGGAGTCGGGCCCGGTGACCATTCGTACGAGCGATGGCGGCACGGTCGTCGCCGCTGTCCACGGGGGATTCATCTCCTTCGCGGACGACAAGCTGTCGCTGCTGGCCGAGATCGCGGAGCTGTCCGACGAGATCGACGTCCAGCGTGCGGAGCGGGCGCTGGAGCGCGCGAAGTCGGAGGCCGACGCCTCCGCCGAGCGGCGCGCCGACGTCCGACTGCGTGCGGTGGCGGCGCGCTGACCCCAGCGCGCGGCGTAACGTGACTCAGCCGCGGCCAGGTCCGGGAAGACTCCGGACCGGGTCGCGGCTGAGGCAATGCGGGTGCAATGTATTGGTCCGTTGTCGGTCGGTTGACCGACAGTAGAGGCGAGGAGGTCGGTGCCGATGATCCTCACTCTGCTCGTGTGCGGACTTGCTTTGATCGCGCTGGTTCTGGTGGGGCTCTTCGTCTTCGGACTGCGCCGCCGGCTGATCCAGCGTTCCGGCGGTACGTTCGACTGCTCCCTGCGCTGGGACGCCCCCGAGAAGGGCGACACCTCCGGCAAGGGCTGGGGGTACGGGGTCGCCCGCTACAACGGCGACCGCGTCGAGTGGTACCGCGTCTTCTCCTACGCTCCCCGCCCGCGCCGCGTCCTGGAACGCTCGGCGATCGAGGTCGTCGACCGCCGCGCCCCGGACGGCGAGGAGGAGCTCGCGCTGCTCTCCGACGCCATAGTCCTGGGCTGCCTGCACCGTGGCGTCCGCCTGGAACTGGCGATGAGCGAGGACGCCCTGACAGGCTTCCTGGCCTGGCTGGAGGCAGCGCCCCCCGGCCAACGGGTGAATGTGGCGTAGCGCTTACAAGCCCCGTAAGAGGCGCCCCGTAAGAGGCGCCCCGTAAGGAGCGCCCCGTAGGGGCGCGGGGAACGGCGCGACCAGCCACACACAACCCGCAGACATAAAGAAGCCGGGAAGATGGGGGGCGATCCCATCTTCCCGGCTTCGTCCATGGGGGGACGGACTACTTCAGTCCGTCATTGATGGCACTCACCAACTCACCGTTGCTGGTGTCCCCACTGAACTCCCAGAAGAACGCGCCTCCGAGGCCCTGCTGCTTGGCCCAGGCCATCTTGGAGCGAACGGTCTCCGGGGTGTCGTACGACCACCAGTTGCTGCCGCAGTGGGCGTACGCCGTACCGGCGACGGTCCCATTGGAGGGACA
Source organism: Streptomyces anatolicus (assembly GCF_019400875.1). Lineage (NCBI taxonomy): Bacteria > Bacillati > Actinomycetota > Actinomycetes > Kitasatosporales > Streptomycetaceae > Streptomyces > Streptomyces anatolicus. The sequence continues at coordinate 9,100 of NZ_WMBF01000056.1, forward strand.
GGAGTTCTTCAGCACCTTGTAGTCCTCGATGCCCGCCTCATACGTGCCCGGCGCCGCACCCGTCGCGGAGCCCCCCGGCTCCTTCTGGGTGACACCGGTCCACCCGCGCCCGTAGAAGCCGATCCCGAGCAGCAGCTTGGCGGAGGGCACGCCCTTCGCCTTCAGCTTGGCGATCGCGGCGGCCGAGTTGAAGCCCTCCTGCGGGATACCGGCGTAGGAGGTGAGCGGCGAGTGCGGCGCGGTCGGACCCTTCGCCGCCCACGCGCCGAAGAAGTCGTACGTCATCACGTTGTACCAGTCGGCGTACTGCGCCGCGCCCCCGTAGTCCGCGGCGTCGATCTTGCCGCCGTTGGAGCCGTCCGCGGTGATCGCGGCGGTGACGAGGTTCTTGGCGCCGAACTCGTTGCGGAACGCCTGCATCATCGTCCTGAAGACTGCCGGGCCCGAGGTGTCGCAGGTCAGACCGCAGGCGTTCGGGTACTCCCAGTCCAGGTCGACGCCGTCGAAGACGTCGGCCCAGCGCGGGTCCTCGACCAGGTCGTGGCAGGACTTGGCGAAGGCCGCCGGGTTCTTCATGGCGTCGGTGAAGCCGCCGGACCAGGTCCAGCCGCCGAAGGACCAGAGGATCTTGATGTGCGGGTACTTGGCCTTCAGCTTGCGCAGCTGGTTGAAGTTGCCTCGCAGAGGCTGGTCCCAGGTGTCGGCCACGCCGTCCACCGACTGGTCGGCCGTGTACGCCTTGTCGGTCGCCGCGTAGGCGTCGCCCATGGTGCACTTGCCGTTCTGGACATTGCCGAAGCTGTAGTTGATGTGCGTGATCTTGGCGGCCGAGCCGGAGGTCGCGATGTTCTTCGCGTGGTAGTTGCGCTGGTAGACGCCCCACTCGGTGAAGTAGCCGAGCTTGACCTTGTCGCCGGGGCCGGGGCCCGGGTCGCCGCCGCCGGTGGTGCGGACCTTGACGGCGCCGCTGGCGGGGCCGGTCTGGTCGGCGGTGTCGCGGGCCTGGACGGTGTACGAGTAGTCCGTGCCCGCGGTCAGGCCGCTGTCGCTGTACGAGGTGCCCGTCACCGTGCCGACCTTGGCGCCGTCGCGCAGGACGTCGTAGTTCTTGACGCCCTTGTCGTCGGTGGCGGCCTTCCAGTCGAGCTTCACCGAGGTGTCGGTGACGCCGGACGCGGTCGGGGTGCCCGGGGCGCTCGGCGGGTTGTCGCCGGGGACGCTGCCGCCGTCACAACTGCCGCCGTTGAGCGTGCACTTGGAGGGGGCGCCGGGGCCCGTGCCGTTGAAGCCGAAGGAGACCGAGGCGCCGGGGGCGAGCGTCCCGTTCCAGGAGAGGTTCTTGCCGGTCCAGCGGGTGCCCGAGTTGGTGACGGTGGCGTCCCAGGCCGAGGTCACCTTGGTGTCGGCGGGGAAGTCCCACTGGACGTTCCAGGAGCTGAGCGTGGTGGTGCCGGTGTTCTTGATGGTCCACTTGCCCTCGAAGCCGTTGCCCCAGTCCTGGGTCTTGGCGTAGGTGGCGGTGGCCTCGGGGGCGGCGTCGGGGGCCGCCTCGGCGGGAGCACCGAGGGCGACCAGGGTGGCGATCGGGAGCAGCAGCGTGGTCACTCCTGCCACTGCTCGGTGCCTGAATCTGAGTCTTGGGCCTGTGCTGCCCGTGGTGCTCTGTGTGAAGCGCACGAGGTGCTCCTCGGGTGAGATCCGGGGGTTCGGGGTGGGACCCTGCGCCGCCCGTGAGCACGCAAACACGTGGGGAGTGCTCACCGCAGTGCGGTGAGAATAGAAAGGTCTGGACCAACGGTCAAGAGGTTGAACCACTGACCGGATTACCTCGGCGCCGCGCGGGCCGGGCGCCGACGGGTCACTTTCAGACACCCAACTCCTGTGCCAGGACAGCCGCTTGGACCCGGCTGCGCAGCTCGAGCTTGGCGAGCATCCGGCTCACGTGCGTCTTCACCGTCGCCTCCGCCATGGAGAGACGGGCCGCGATCTCCGCGTTCGACAGGCCCTCACCGATGCAGGACAGGACCTCGCGCTCGCGCCGCGTCAGGCTCTCCAGGACGGCCGGGTCCGGCCCGTTCTCCCTGCGTACGGCCTTCGGCGGGGCCGCGAACTCGGCGATCAGACGGCGGGTGACGGCCGGGGCGATCAGGCCCTCGCCGCGCGCGACCGTACGGACGCCTTCCAGCAGATCCTTCGCCTCGGTGTTCTTCAGGAGGAACCCCGAGGCGCCCGCCCGCAGCGCCCCGAAGACGTACTCGTCGAGATCGAAGGTGGTCAGGACGAGGACGTCCGCGAGCTGCTCGGAGACGACCTGGCGCGTTGCCGACACCCCGTCGAGGCGCGGCATCTGGATGTCCATCAGGACCAGGTCGGGACGGAGTTCACGGGCGAGCGCCACGGCCTGCTCGCCGTCCGCCGCCTCGCCGACCACCTCGATATCGGCCGCGCTGCGCAGGATCAGGACGAGTCCTGCCCGTACGGCCGACTGGTCCTCGGCGACTAGCACCCGGATCATTCCTTGGCTCCTTCGTCCGCGGGGTCGATCGGCAGGGTCACGGAGACGGCCCAGATCTTGCCGCCGCCCTCGGTCACGGGACCGGCCTCGGGGCCCGCCTCGAAGGTGCCGCCGAGTAGTTCGGTGCGCTCGCGCATGCCGACGAGACCGGCTCCCGAGCCGGGCGCGCGGGGCCCCGTTGGATCACCATAAGGGCTGGTGACGCGGACGGTCAGGGAGCGGGGCGCCTGGACGAGCGAGACGGTGACGCGGCCCGGTGAGGCGTGCTTGAGGGCATTGGTCAAGGACTCCTGGACGATGCGGTACGCCGCGAGCTCGACCGGCGCGGGCAGCTTCGGGCCCTGCGGGTCGCGGGCGTCTTCGAGCGTGATGTCCAGGCCGTCCCTGCGGGCGCCCGCGAGCAGGGCGCCGAGACCGTCGAGGGTGGGGGCCGCGGCCGGCTCCAGGTCGCCGCTGTCGTCGCGCAGGATGCCGATGAGGCGGCGCATCTCGGCCAGCCCCTCGACGCTGTTCTCCCGGATGACGGCGAGGGCGTCCTTGCTGGTCTTCGGGTCGTCCAGGGAGAGCGCGGCCGTGGAGTGGATGGCGATCGCGGAGAGGTGGTTGGCGACCATGTCGTGCAGCTCGCGGGCCATCCTGGCGCGCTCGGCGGTGACGGCCTGGACCCGGTCCATCTCGGCGAGCAGCGCGGTCTGCTCGGCCCGCAGCTTCGCCGCGGCGGTCGCCTCGCGGTGGTTGCGCACCAGGACGCCGGTGGTGGCGGGCGCGAAGGAGATCGCGGCGGTGACGACGCCGATCAGGACCGCCTCCGGCTCCCGGAACCACGCGAGGAACCCGACGGTGACCGCCACCGTCACCAGACCCGTGGTGACCGGGATGCGCCGGGCGGCGGCCGGGGTGCCGTACACCACGGCCGCGTACACCACGTCGGTGAACATCAGGATCGACGCGAGGTTGCCCGCGGTGAACTGGTCGGCCACCACGGCGAGGGTGCCGACGGCCAGGGCCAACTGCGGTCTGCTGCTGCGCAGCAGCTCCATGCCGACGAGGGTGGCCATGGGGACCAGCGCCCAGTGGATGCCGAGCGGTCTGCCGATCTGTGAGTGCAGCCCGAGCGCCCACAGCACGAGCCCGCACAGCAGGCTGCCCACGGCGATGCGTACGTCGACGCGCTGGGGGCGGGGGAGGGACAGGGCCATGCCCTCCATCCAACACGGCGGGGCGGCGCCACGCGTGATCCCCCGGGAGGAACCGCCCGCTACATCGAAGGATGCAGTGCCACTTCGTCACTGACGACGACGATCCGCGCCCGGTCCGGCGGGAGCCTTGAGGGGTGACCGAGAGGAGCAAGCCGTGATCGTCACGCTGATCATCATCTGCGAGGTCGGCTTCTGGGTGCTGCTGGCCGCGGGCCTCGCCGCCCGCTATCTGCTGCGGATGCCGCGCCTCGGCGTCGCGATCCTGCTCTGCGAGCCGCTGCTGGAAGTACTGCTGCTCGTCGTGACCGCCGTCGACCTGAGGAACGGCGCCGACCCGAGCTGGAAGCACGGCCTCGCCGCGGTCTACATCGGCTACACCGTCGGGCACGGCCACCGCACGGTGAAGTGGCTCGACGGTCACGCGGCGCACCGCTTCCACGGCACGCCGCTGCCGCGCCCGCCGCGCTACGGCATGGCCCGCGCCCTGCACGAGGCCAGGATCTGGCTCGGCACCGTCGTCGCGGCGGCGGTCGCGACCGGGCTGCTGCTGCTCGCCATGTGGTACGTCGACGACCCGGGCCGCACCTCGTCGCTGGAGGCGTGGATGCACACGGCCTGGCGGACGGCGGGCATCCACGGCCTGGTCGCGCTGAGCTACGCGGTCTTCCCGAGGCGGGCGCCCGCCCCGGCGCCGGGGGAGCGGGACGGCGACCGGCCCCTCACGAAAGCCTGACGGGGGTGCTGGGACTGACGGGACTTCCGGGACTGACGGGACTGCCGGGAAGTACGTAGGGCTAGCGCTCGCCGCCCGGCACCCACAGCACGTCCCCCAGCTCCTTGTTGGCCGTGCGGGCCAGGATGAACAGGAGGTCGGAGAGGCGGTTGAGGTAGGTGGCGGTCAGCGGGTTCATGGTGTCGCCGTGGGTCTCGAACGCCGCCCACGTGGACCGCTCGGCCCGCCGCACCACCGTGCACGCCTGGTGCAGCAGCGCGGCGCCCGGCGTGCCGCCCGGCAGGATGAAGCTGCGCAGCTTCTCCAGCTCCTCGAGGAAGCGGTCGCAGTCGGCCTCCAGCTTGTCGATGTAGCTCTGCTCGACGCGCAGCGGCGGATACTCCGGGTCCTCGACGACCGGCGTGGACAGGTCGGCGCCCACGTCGAAGAGGTCGTTCTGGACCCGTACGAGGACCTTCACCACCTCCTCGTCTAGCCGCCCGAGCGCGATCGCCGTGCCGATGGCCGCGTTGGCCTCGTTGGCGTCGGCGTACGCCCCGATCCGCGGGTCGGTCTTGGCGGTGCGGCTCATGTCACCGAGGGCTGTGGTGCCCTGGTCGCCGGTCCTGGTGTAGATGCGCGTCAGATTGACCATGCGGGCCAGCGTAGTCAGAAGGGCATGCGGCCCCGGGCGCGGCGGCCGGCGGAGCCGCTGTGGCCCACCGCCTTGGAGCTGCTGCGGAAGGGCTTGCTGAAGATCCGGCCCAGGATGCCGGGGGCCTTGCCGCCGGCGCGCGAACCGGCTCCCAGGGTGCGCTGGGTGCCGCGTTCGGGGTGCCGGGAGAGGCGGGGGACGAGGAAGGCGAGGACGGCCAGGACGACGCAGACGGCGACGATACCGACAACCATCATGACGGGCTCCTTGGGGACGGGTACGTCTGCCGTGTGCCCCGGCAGCCACGGCCCATGCGCCGCCCGCGGCCCGCTCGCGGGGCGGGGGTACAGTCGGCTCGCCGCTCAGCCCGTGCCGGACCGGGCGCCGCGGCCCGACGTTTCCTCGTGGTGTTCCGGCCAGGGAATGTCATGACCCGTACGCAGGAGTCCGCCGAGCCGGCCTCGGATGCCACCGTCGCCCCCGGCGGCCCGGCGGTGCCGGATCGCGTCGCGCGCATACGGCGGCGTCTGGAGCGGCTGATCGGCATCGCGGCGACCGAGGGCAACGCGCTGACCGTCCTGCGCAACGGCGACGAGATATTCGCCGCCATGCTGGCCGCGATCCACTCCGCCGAGCACACGGTCGACATGATGACCTTCGTCTACTGGAAGGGCGACATCGCCCGCCGGTTCGCCGACGCTCTCGCGGAGCGGGCGCGCGCCGGGCTGCGGGTGCGGCTGCTGCTCGACGGCTTCGGCAGCCGGCTGATCGAGGGCGAGCAGCTGCGGGTGATGGAGCAGGCCGGGGTGCAGGTGACGTGGTTCCGCAAGCCGCTGCATCTGTCGCCCCTCAAGCAGAACCACCGCTGTCACCGCAAGGTCCTCGTCGTCGACGAGGAGACCGCCTTCACCGGCGGGGTGGGCATCGCCGAGGAGTGGTGCGGCGACGCCCGCAACCCCGGCGAGTGGCGCGACACCCACGTCGAGGTGCACGGCCCCGCGGTGGACGGCATCGCCGCGGCGTTCGCGCAGAACTGGGCCGAGTGCCACGGCGAACTCTTCGACGACCAGGACCGGTTCATCAGGCACCGCCCCCAGGGCGACGCCGTCGTGCAGGTGGTGCGCGGCTCGGCCAGCTTCGGCTGGCAGGACATGCAGACCCTGATCCGCGTCATGCTCGAGTCCGCCGAGGAACGCTTCCGGCTTGCCACGGCCTACTTCTCCCCGGACGCGTACTTCGTCGAGCTGCTCTGCGCCACCGCGCGGCGCGGGGTCGAGGTGGAGATCGTGCTGCCCGGGCCGCACACCGACAAGCGGGTCTGCCGGCTGGCCGGGCAGCACTACTACGAGGACCTCATCGGCTCCGGGGTGAGGATCTACGAGTACCAGCCGACGATGATGCATGCCAAGGTCATCACCGTCGACGGCGTCGCCGCCCTGATCGGCTCGACCAACTTCAACCGGCGCTCCCTCGACCACGACGAGGAGGTCATGCTCGCCGTCCTGGACCAGGAGTTCACCGCGACGCTCGACGGGCACTTCGACGACGACGTACGGGCCAGTGAGCTGATCCGGGAGGGCCGCTGGAGGAGACGCTCCCTCCTCCAGCGGGCCAGTGAGCTGAGCGTCCGGCCCATCCGCCGGTTCCTGTGAGGCCTACGCCCCGGCCCGCTGGTAGACGCGCGTGCCCACCGTCACGGAGAGCAGGACGAAGGCGAGCGCCATGAGGACGCCGTACAGCATGGTCGTGCTCGCGTAGTCGCCCACGTATCCGGCGCGCACCGCGTCGACGAGGTAGCGGAACGGCATGAAGTGCGACAGGACGTCCAGCCAGGCGGGCGCGAGCGCCATCGGCAGCATCAGGCCGGAGAGCAGCATCGAGGGCATGCTGATGGCGTTCACCGCGGGCCCGAACTCGTGCGCCTTGGAGACCTTCATGCCGAGCGCGTAGGACAGCGAGGCGAGGCCCGCGGTCAGCACCGCCACGAACGCGAAGCCGATGAGGATGCCGCCGAGCGGCGCCCTGAGCCCCATCGCCAGCGCGGCGAGCACCAGCAGTACCGCCTGGAAGACGAAGAGCGCGGCGTCGCGCAGGACCCGGCCGAGCAGCAGCGCGAGACGGCTCACGGGCGTCACCCGCAGCCGCTCCACCACCCCGAACTGCTTCTCGATGATGAGCGCGAAGCCGCTGAACGTGGCGCCGAACAGGCCGAGTTGGAGCAGCAGGCCGGGCACGAGCACCTGCCAGGAGTCGCCCTCGGAGCCGAGCGGCAGGTCGGTGAGGAGCGGTCCGAAGAAGAGCAGGTAGAGCAGGGGCGTCAGGACGCCGAAGAGGATCTGGAACTTGGAGCGCAGGGTCTGCCGGGCGTACCGCCCGAAGATGAGCGCGGTGTCGGAGAGCAGTGCGGGCATCGGTGGGGTCCTGGGGTGTCAGACGGCGACGGGGGCCGTGTCGTTGGGCGCGGGGGCGCGCCCGGTGATGGCGAGGAAGGTGTCCTGGAGTGAGGCGTCGATCGAGCCGCCGTACCGGAGCTTGAGCGCGCTCGGCGTGCCCTCGGCGACCACCACGCCCTTGTCGACGACGACCAGGCGGTCGGAGAGCGCGTCGGCCTCGTCGAGGTAGTGCGTGGTGAGGAAGACCGTGGTGCCGTACTCGTCGCGCAGCTTTCGCACCAGCTGCCACAGGTCGGCGCGGCTGCCCGGGTCGAGCCCGGTGGTCGGCTCGTCCAGGAAGAGCACCTCGGGCCGGTGTGTGAGCCCGAGTGCGATGTCCAGGCGCCGCCGCTGACCGCCGGAGAGCGCGGCGCAGGGGCGCTCCATCAGCTCGGTCAGGCCGAGGTCGCGCGCCAGCTCGTCGGCGCGGGCGGTGGCCTCGCCCTTCGTCAGGCGGTAGAGGCGGCCCTGGGTGATCAGCTCCTCGCGTACGGAGATGCTCAGGTCGACGCCGCCGGACTGGGCGACATAGCCGATCTTGCGCCGGACGCCCGCCGGGTCCTTGGCCAGGTCGCAACCCGCGACGGTGGCGGCGCCGCCGGTGGGCGGGAGCAGCGTGGTCAGCATGCGCAGCGTGGTGGTCTTGCCCGCGCCGTTCGGCCCGAGGAAGCCGAGGATCTCGCCCGGCCGGACGGTCAGGTCGATGCCGCGCACGGCCTGGACGGTCCCGGTTTTGCTCTGGAAGGTCCGGGCGAGCCCGGCGGTGCTGATGATTGCCATGGCGACCACAAAAACAGAGTCCATGAAATTTTGCAATCGCCCCAACTTTTCAGGGAGCCTAAGCTGGCGGGCATGGCTGAGGGGCTCAGGGAGCGCAAGAAACGGCAGACGAAACAGCGGATCTCGGACATCGCGACCGGGCTCTTCCTGGAGCACGGCTTCGTCACGGTGACCATCGCCGAGATCGCGGAGGCCGCGGACGTCTCGGTGAACACGGTCTACAACTACTTCCCGGCCAAGGAGGACCTCTTCCTCGACCGGGGCGCCGACGTCGTCGACCGCCTCTCCCGGTACGTGCGCGGCCGCCGCGCGGGCGAGTCCGCCGCCGACGCCGTCCTGCGCGAACTGCGCGCCGACGTGGAGGGCGTCTCGCCGGGTGTCGGGCTCTTCCCCGGCTGGGCCGACTTCATGAGGGTCATCACCGAGGCGCACGCGCTGCGCTCCCGGCTCTGGGCGATCCAGCAGGAGGCCCTGGACGACCTCACGAGGACCCTCGCCGAGGAGACGGGCGCCGCCGAGGGCGACCCGCTGCCCATGCTCGTCGCGGGCCAGCTCTCCTGGCTCCACGGCACGCTGCTGAGCTGGATCGGCGACCAGATGGTCAAGGGCCGCGAGCCCGCCGAGGTCTCCCGCGAAGCGCTCGTCCTGCTCGACGAGATGGCGGCGCTCCTGGGGGAGAAGGTCCTCAACTACGCGACGCGTGCCGCCGGGTGACGCGCACTGGGCGTATCGGTGTGATGTCCGTCAGTTGAGACGTGACGCGCATCTCTTCGCCGCCACAGGCGCCCTCACGGCCGCTAATGTCCGCTGCAGAGGCATACGTAAACAGCGTGTAAGCCAAGCGTGATAAGCGGTAGGGGAGTCGGAAAAGTGGCACGGAAGCTCGCCGTCATCGGAGCCGGACTCATGGGGTCCGGTATCGCTCAGGTCTCCGCCCAGGCGGGCTGGGACGTCGTCCTGCGCGACGTCACCGACGAGGCACTGACCCGTGGCACCGACGGCATCAAGGCGTCGTACGACAAGTTCGTCAGCAAGGGCAAGCTCGCCGCCGACGACGCCGAGGCCGCGCTCGGGCGCATCACCACGACCACCGACATGGACGCCGTCGCCGACGCCGACATCGTCGTCGAGGCCGTCTTCGAGAAGCTCGAGGTCAAGCACGAGATCTTCCGCACGCTCGACAAGCTCGTGCGCGACGACGCCGTGCTCGCCTCCAACACCTCCGCCATCCCGATCACCAAGATCGCGGCCGTGACGGAGCGTCCGGAGCGCGTCGTGGGCGCCCACTTCTTCTCGCCGGTCCCGATGATGCAGCTGTGCGAACTGGTGCGCGGCTACAAGACCAGCGACGAAACCCTCGCCCGCACCAGGGAGTTCGCCGAGTCCGTCGGCAAGACCTGCATCGTCGTCAACCGCGACGTCGCCGGCTTTGTGACGACCCGTCTGATCTCCGCGCTCGTCGTCGAGGCCGCCAAGCTCTACGAGTCGGGCGTCGCCACCGCCGAGGACATCGACATCGCCTGCAAACTCGGCTTCGGCCACGCCATGGGCCCGCTCGCCACCGCCGACCTCACCGGCGTCGACATCCTGCTCCACGCCACCAGCAACATCTACACCGAGTCCCAGGACGAGAAGTTCGCGCCGCCGGAGCTGATGCGCCGGATGGTTGACGCCGGTGACATCGGCCGCAAGAGCGGGCAGGGCTTCTACAAGCACTGAGCGGGTACTGACGTACGCCGTCTGACGCCTCGTCCGACGATTCGTCGCCCCTTGGGTCACCCCTCGGAGTGAATTCGGTATCGGTTCGCTTACAGACGGCAACTTCCTCGCCCACGCGGCAGTCAGTTGCAGTGACATACGCAGACACCTTACGGATCAGCGGACGCCTTATGGATCAGACGTCACAGCAGACCCGGTCACAGCAGACCCAGTCACAGCAAGACACAGCACTCTTGGGGAGCGCATATGCACATCAGGGGCGACCAGGCCCAGCTGGTCGTCGGGGGGCGCCTCGACGTACGTAGCGCGGCGGACGCCCGTACGGTCCTGCACTCGGCCGTCGACGACGGAGCCGGCGACCTGGTGCTCGACCTGTCCGAACTCGACTCGTGGGACGCCACGGGACTCGGCGTCATCATGGGCGCGCACCGCCGCGCCGGGCGGTGCGGACGCCGGCTCGTCCTGCGCCATGTGCCGCCGCAGATGCAGCGCCTGCTCGTCGCGACGAGACTGCACCGCATCCTCGCCATCGAGGGCGGCATCGGTGTCGAATCGCTCCCCAGAGCCTGAACGGCACCTCACGCACAATCCTCACGAGACTGTGACGTCTCGGGCGGGACGGCACCCCGCCCTCCCATAGATACTGGGCGAAGGTCTAGGGTTCGGTCGCCCACCGACCAGACGCACCCGCACGGGGGCACCGGACCAGAAGCGACAGCGCAGTGTGCACGAAGGCCGGAGGGGGCTTGCACACGACGCATCTGGGGGGCTGGGACCATGGACCCGATGAACCGGGGACCCGAAGAGTACGGCCACGACCACGGTGGCGACGATCACGAAGGCTCGGCGCGGCCGCAGCGCCCGCGCGATCCGCTGACGCCCGACTTCGGGCAGCCCGCGCCCGCCCTCGCCCGCACCGTCCAGCTGGTCTCGGGCGACTTCCTGCTCACCGTCAACCCCGTCGACGGCAGCGAGATAGAACCCTGCCCGCCCGGCGAGCGCCCCGAACGGCCCGCCAAGCGCACCGCCGCCGACCGCGCCGAGCTGCGCCGCGCCGCGCTGCCGCCCGTGCCGCCGGGCCCCGCGCTGCCCGGGCTGCCGCTCCTGGAACGCCAGGAGGAGCGTGAGCGCCTCGTACGGCTCCTCGCGCGCGGCCGCTCGGTACGGCTCACCGGACCCGCCGGATCGGGCCGCACAGCGCTTCTCAACGCCGTCGCCGACGACTGCGCGGACCTCGCCCCCGACGGCGTCATCCGGCTCTGCGGCTACCGCAAGACGCCCGGCGAACTCCTCCGCGACCTCTGCGCCGCCGTCTACGACGCGCCCCTGTACCGCCCCGAGCGCGCCCTGCTGCTCGAACTCGTCCACGACATCGGCGCCGTCGTCGTCCTCGACGACCTGGAGTTCGGCGGCGCGGCCCTCGACGAACTGCTCGACGCCACCCCCGAGTGCGCCTTCCTCCTCGCCACCACGCCCGACGTCACCGCCCCGTCCGCCGACGCCCACCTCGAAGAGGTCTCCCTCGGCGGCCTCGGCCGCGGCGGCGGCCTGGAACTCCTTGAGCGCGTCGTAGGCCGCGTCCTGGACGACGAGGAGGCCGACTGGGCGGGCGACCTGTGGTTCGAGTCCGAGGGCCTGCCGCTGCGCTTCGTCCAGGCCGGTGCCCTGCTCCGCCAGCGCGACCAGCTCCGCGCCGACCCGCACGCCTTCGAGGAGTACGGCTACTTCGCCGACACCCTCGTCGACGCCCCCTTCGACACCGACACCGACGCGGCCCCCGAGATCCCGCTGCCCTCGCTCGCCGACGGAGCCGCGCCCGCGCCCCTGCTCGCCGCACGGCTCAGCCCGTCCGCCCGCGCCACCCTGGAGTTCGCCGTCGCGCTCGGCGGCGAGCTGCCGCACCAGGCCCATCTGCCCGCCCTGGTGGGCGAGACCCACGCCGACGCGGCCCTCGCCGAACTGGTCGGCTGCGCCCTTGTCACCCCCGTCGGCGCCCGCTACCGCCTCGCCGCCGGGGTGCGTACGCAGCTGGAGAGCGCCGGATACGCCGACGACGCCGCCGAGCACGCCAGGACCGCCGCCCGGCACTACGCCTGGTGGGCCGGGCACCCCTCGGTCACCCCGGAGCGGGTCGCCGCCGAGGCGGACGCCGTGCTGGCCGCCCTCGCCGCGCTGGTCGCCCCGGAGAGCGGCGCCGCGGTGCTGCTCGCCCGCACGGCCGCGCCCGCCTTCGCCGGCGGGCTGCACTGGGGCGCCTGGGAACGCGCCCTGCGCTCGGGCCAGGAGGCGGCACGCAACGCCGGTGAGGTCGCCGAAGAGGCGTACTTCCACCATGAGTTGGGAGTCCTCGCGCTCTGCGGCGGGCAGCTCGACCGGGCCCGCGCCGAGCTGGAGGCCTCCATAGGGCTGCGCGGCGCCCTCGCCGACAAGCGCGGCACGATCTCCGGGCGCAGGGCCCTCGCCCTGGTCGCCGACCGCTCGGGCGCCGCGGTGCCGGGCGGGCGCACGGCGGCGGGCGAGGAGGTTCCCGGCGCGCGCCACGAGGAATCGGCGTCGCCGCCCGGAGGCGTCCCCGCCGCCCTCGCGCTCCCCGGGCCACCGTCCGCCGAGCCGGACACCCTGGTCGCCGGCCAGGTCACGCCCGTCGTGGGTGCGCGCCCCGCGCCGAGCCGCCGCTCCCTCATCAGCGGCACCCGGCGCAACCTCGTCGCCGCGGGCGCCGGAGCCCTGCTCGCCGCCGTCCTCGGCACGGTCGTCACGCTCGGCGCCACGTCCGACGACCGCCCCGAGGGCGACCGGGTCAAGACCGAGCAGTCGGCGCGCGAGGACCGCGACGGCGGCGGCCTGGGCGCCGATGAGCCGGGGGAGGGCGCCACGAGCCGCCCCGGCGGCCCCGGCGATGACGGTGTCGTCGGCACCGCGGACGACCCGAAACCGCCCGCGAG
>NZ_WMBF01000561.1:0-3746 GCF_019400875.1 Streptomyces anatolicus
GGTGAGAGAGGCCCGTCGCGGAGCGGCAAGAAGCCCCCCATGGGGCCGCCGGGGGAAACCGTTTAACGGCCACGCCACCCGGCCCCATAGGATTGGGGCCACAACCCGCACACTCACCCCTGAGGATCGCCGCATGCCTGGCATCACGCGCGAGGAGGTCGCCCACCTCGCCCGCCTTGCACGTCTGGAGCTGAAGGCCGAGGAGCTCGACCACTTCGCCGGACAGCTCGACGACATCATCGGCGCGGTCGCCCGCGTCTCGGAGGTCGCCGACCAAGACGTACCGCCGACCTCGCACCCGCTGCCGCTGACGAACGTCATGCGCGCGGACGAGGTCCGCCCGTCGCTCACCCCCGAGCAGGCGCTTTCGGGCGCCCCCGCCCAGGAGCAGCAGCGTTTCAAGGTGCCGCAGATCCTGGGGGAGGACTAAGAACATGACGGACATCATCAAGCTCACCGCCGCCGAGATCGCCGCGAAGATCGCCTCCGGCGAGCTGACGGCCGTCGAGGTCACCGAGGCCCACCTGGCCCGCATCGACGCCGTCGACGAGAAGGTGAACGCCTTCCTGTACGTCGACCGCGAGGGCGCCCTCGCGCAGGCCCGCGCCGTCGACGAGAAGCGCGCCAAGGGCGAGAAGCTCGGCCCGCTGGCCGGCGTCCCCGTCGCGCTCAAGGACATCTTCACCACCGAGGGCATCCCGACCACGGTCGGCTCCAAGATCCTCGAGGGCTGGATCCCGCCGTACGACGCGACGGTCACCAGGAAGCTGAAGGCCGCCGACGTCGTCATCCTCGGCAAGACCAACATGGACGAGTTCGCCATGGGGTCCTCCACCGAGAACAGCGCCTACGGCCCCACCGGCAACCCCTGGGACCTCACCCGCATCCCCGGCGGCTCCGGAGGCGGCTCGGCCGCCGCCCTCGCCGCCTACGAGGCCCCCCTGACCCTCGGCACGGACACCGGCGGCTCCATCCGCCAGCCCGCGGCCGTCACCGGCACGGTCGGCGTCAAGCCCACCTACGGCGGCGTCTCCCGCTACGGCATGGTCGCCTTCTCCAGCTCCCTGGACCAGGGCGGCCCCTGCGCCCGCACCGTCCTGGACGCCGCGCTGCTGCACGAGGCCATCGCCGGCCACGACGAGCTGGACTCGACGTCCATCGACGCCCCGGTCCCGCCGGTCGTCGAGGCCGCGCGCAACGGCTCCGTCCAGGGCATGCGCGTAGGTGTCGTCAAGCAGTTCCGCGGCGAGGGCTACCAGGCCGGTGTCGTCCAGCGCTTCGACGAGTCCGTCGAGCTGCTGAAGTCGCTCGGCGCCGAGATCGTCGAGCTGGACTGCCCGACCTTCGACCTGGCGCTCTCCGCGTACTACCTGATCGCGCCGTCCGAGTGCTCCTCGAACCTCGCCCGGTTCGACGCCATGCGCTACGGCCTGCGCGTCGGCGACGACGGCACGAAGTCCGCCGAGGACGTCACCGCCCTCACCCGCGAGGCCGGCTTCGGCGACGAGGTCAAGCGCCGCATCATCCTGGGTACGTACGCGCTCAGCTCCGGCTACTACGACGCGTACTACGGCAGCGCCCAGAAGGTCCGCACGCTCATCACCCGTGAGTTCGAGGCCGCCTTCGAGCAGGTCGACGTGATCGTCTCCCCGACGACCCCGACCACCGCCTTCCCGATCGGCGAGCGCGCCGACGACCCGATGGCGATGTACCTGGCCGACCTGTGCACCATCCCGACCAACCTGGCGGGCAACTCCGCCATGTCGCTGCCCTGCGGCCTCGCGCCGGAGGACGGCCTGCCCGTCGGACTGCAGATCATCGCCCCCGCCATGAAGGACGACCGCCTTTACAAGGTGGGAGCCGCCGTCGAGGCCGCCTTCGTGGAAAAGTGGGGGCACCCGCTGCTGGAGGAGGCACCGTCGCTATGAGCGCTCTGAACAAGGCCAAGGGCTTCAAGAAGTCCAAGACCGGTACGTATCTGTCGATCGGCACCACCGCGTTCGGCGCGGTCTCCGTGCTCAAGCAGGCCAAGCTGGCCCGCAGCGAACACGACACGCTCCGCCTCGTGGACGCCGTCGTCTCCGCTGCCGCCATCGCCACCGGCGTCGCGCTGCTCCTGCGGGAGCTCAAGCGCCTCGGCGACGACGACGTCCTGCTGGGCTGAGAGGGAAAGTTTCACCGTGACTGCCACTACCGACCTGGTGTCGTACGAGGATGCCCTCGCGACGTACGACCCCGTCATGGGCCTTGAGGTCCATGTCGAGCTGGGCACCAAGACCAAGATGTTCTGCGGCTGCTCGACCACGCTCAAGCAGGGCGCGAACAGCCAGACCTGCCCGACCTGCCTCGGCCTGCCCGGCGCGCTGCCGGTCGTGAACGAGATCGGCGTCGAGTCCGCCATCAAGATCGGCCTCGCGCTGCACTGCGAGATCGCCGAGTGGTGCCGCTTCGCCCGGAAGAACTACTTCTATCCGGACATGCCGAAGAACTTCCAGACCTCACAGTACGACGAGCCGATCGCCTTCAACGGCTATCTGGACGTCCAGCTGGAGGACGGCGAGGTCTTCCGCGTGGAGATCGAGCGCGCCCACATGGAGGAGGACACCGGCAAGTCCACCCACGTGGGCGGCGCGACGGGCCGCATCCACGGTGCCTCGCACTCGCTCCTGGACTACAACCGCGCCGGCATCCCGCTCATCGAGATCGTCACCAAGCCGATCGAGGGCGCGGGAGAGCGCGCCCCGGAGGTCGCCAAGGCGTACGTCGCCGAGCTGCGCGAGCTGATCAAGGCGCTGGATGTCTCCGAGGCCCGGATGGACAAGGGCCAGATGCGCTGCGACGTCAACCTCTCCCTGCGCCCCAAGGGCCAGCAGAAGTTCGGCACGCGCAGCGAGACGAAGAACGTCAACTCGCTGCGCTCGGTGGAGCGCGCGGCGCGGTTCGAGATCCAGCGCCACGCGGCGGTCCTGAACTCCGGCGGCACGATCATCCAGGAGACCCGTCACTTCCACGAGGAGGACGGCTCCACGACCTCCGGCCGCATCAAGGACAACGCCGAGGACTACCGGTACTTCCCGGAGCCCGACCTCGTCCCCGTCGCCCCCTCCCGCGAGTGGGTCGAGGAGCTGCGCGCCGGACTCCCGGAGCTGCCGCGGGTGCGCCGCAACCGCCTCCGCGAGGAGTGGGGCATCTCCGAGCACGACATGCAGTCGATCCTCAACGCCGACGCCATCGGCCCGATCGTCGCCACCGTCAACGCGGGCGCGGACGCCGCGTCGGCCCGCAAGTGGTGGATGGGCGAGCTGGCCCGGCACGCCAACGAGCAGGGCGTGGAGCTGGGCGCGCTGCCGATCACCCCGGAGCACGTCGCCCGCGTCGCCGAGCTGGTCGCCAAGGGTGACCTGAACGACAAGCTGGCCCGCCAGGTCATCGAGGGCGTGCTGAAGGGCGAGGGCACGCCGGACGAGGTCGTCGAGAAGCGCGGCCTGAAGGTCGTCTCGGACGAGGGCGCGCTCACGGCCGCCGTCGACGAGGCCATCGCCGGCAACGCCGCCATCGCCGAGAAGATCCGCGGCGGCAAGGTCGCCGCGGTCGGCGCCCTGGTCGGCGCGGTCATGAAGGCCACCCGCGGCCAGGCCGACGCTGCCCGCGTCAAGGAGCTGATCCTGGAGAAGCTGGGCGTCAGCGAGGGCTGAGCCCCGCCATCGTCCGCGTGAGGGGGCGGCGCACCCGGCAGGGGCGCCGCC
>NZ_WMBF01000562.1:0-3734 GCF_019400875.1 Streptomyces anatolicus
GTGTACGACGCCTCGACCCCGGCCGAGTTCACCGCCGCCCCCCTCTTCACCGCGGCCCCGCTGATCGCCGCGCCCTTCTACTCCCTCCTGAACACCGCCCTCACCGGCGCCGCGTCCTGCCTCTGCGTCCTCGTACTGCACTACGGCAACGCCACCACCAGCCATGTCGAGGCCGTCACCGAACTGGTGACCGTGGGGACGGTCGCCGCCCTCGCCGGCGTCATCAACCGCGTCGTCCGCCGCGGCAACGTCCGCCTCGCCACCGCCCGCTCCATCGCCGAGGCCACCCAGCGCGCCGTGCTGCCGCAGCCGGACCCCCGGATCGGCGGGCTCGACATCGCGGCGCGGTACGAGGCCGCGCAGGCCGACGCGTTCATCGGCGGCGATCTGTACGCCGTACAGGACACCCCGCACGGCGTACGCCTCGTCGTCGGCGATGTGCGGGGCAAGGGCATGGGCGCGGTCGCGGCGGTCGCCGTCGTCATCGGCGCGTTCCGGGAGGCCGCCGAGCAGGAGACCACCCTGGAGGCCGTGGCGCAGCGCCTGGAGCGGGCGCTCGCGCGCGAGGGCACCCGCCGGGACGGGCTCGACGCCTTCGAGGGGTTCACCACCGCCGTCCTCGCGGAGATCCCGCACGGCGAAGGCCTCGTACGCCTGGTCAACCGGGGTCACCCGGCGCCCCTGCTGCTGCGCGGCGACGGACGGTTGTGCGTGCTCTCCGCGAGCGAGGCCGCGCTGCCGCTCGGCATGGGCGAGCTGGGGTTCTGGCCGGACCGGGCGGACGAGTCGGACTTCCCGCCCGGCGCGATGCTGCTCTTCTATACGGACGGGCTCTCGGAGGCGCGGGACGCGGCGGGGGAGTTCTACGATCCCGCGACCCGGCTCGGCGGGCGGATCTTCCCGGGGCGCGAGGGGCCGCACGCGCTGATCGCCGCGCTCGCACAGGAGGTGCGGCGGCATACCGGTGGCGCGGCGACGGACGACATGGCGCTGCTCGCGGTGCGGCGGCCGGCGACCGGGGACGCGGAGGTAACCGTGCGTGACTGAAGTGCGCCCCTGTGCGCGCCAATTGACGTCGCGTCAAGGGAATGTGGAGTTCCGGTGGTGGGCGGGCAGGGGGTGAGAGTGCGGGCTGAGGGGGCACTTGTAAGGGTTGATGAGGGGCGAGTGGGGGCTGATGAGCAGTCAACTCGCCCCGTTTCGGGGCGCTATGTTCCAGTACGTACTGGCCGGTAGCGTTAACGATCAATCGGAACAGCTTGGAATACGGACCCGCTGTCTATTAACGTTCGATAACGCAGCGCGGTCGTCCCAGCCGTCACTAGAGGCGGCTCCGTGCGCACACGCCTAATCCCGCAAGGGAGCCGGGGAACCACTAACTTGGGGTGAATCGGGCATCCGGGCCTCCGTGCCAGATGTTCGTAGGAGACCTTCCTGCTCCGAACCCGTCAGCTAACCCGGTAGGCGAGAAGGAAGGAAAGGAGCGCGCCCCAGTGGCGTCCAACCGGCCTGCCCCCCAAGGCTTGTACGTACCGAACGACGACGAGTTCGGCGGGTACGACGAACAGACCTGGGAGGAATGGAATCCCACCGCGGAGTCCGTTCGTCCCGTCCGCGGCAGGCACCGTGTGCACAAGAAGGGCGGCGGCGGGCTCGCCCGCAGCTCCACCGTGCTGGGCGTCGGCGTCATCGCCGCCGTCGGCGCGGGCGGCATCGCCACCGCGCAGGACGGCAAGCCGCCGGTCTCCATATCCATGCCCGACCTGGGCGCCGTCTCGGACTCGCTGCCGGAGGCCTCGTCCCTGCCCGGCGTGGGCTCCCTGATATCCGAAGACGCGTCGGGCGCCGCGGGCTCCGACGCCGCCCCCGCCGCGGCCCCGCTCACCACCGCCGGCATGACCACCGCCGACGCCGGTCAGGGCAGCGCAGGCGCGGGCGAGGCCCTGCGCGCCCGCATCATGCAGCAGGCCGAGAGCCAGCAGGACCAGGCGGACGACGCGGTGCGGACCGCGGCCGAGGAGGCCGCCGTCAAGAAGGCCGCCGAGGAGGCCGCCGCCCAGCAGAAGGCGGCCGAGCGCGACGCCGACGCCAAGGCCGCCGCCAAGAAGAAGAAGGCGGAGGAGGCCCGCAAGGCCAAGGCCCTTGCCGAGCGCCGTGCCAAGCTCGCGCGGAGCTATGCCCTCCCCACCTCCTCGTACACCCTGACCTCGCACTTCGGTGACTCGGGCTCGATGTGGTCCTCCGGTCAGCACACCGGTCTCGACTTCGCCGCGCCGACGGGTACCCCGCTCAAGGCCGTGCACACCGGCACCGTCAAGGAGGCCGGGTGGGCGGGCGCGTACGGCTACCGCACAGTGCTCGAACTGCCCGACGGCACCGAGGTCTGGTACTGCCACCAGTCCTCGCTCAACGTCAGCGTCGGGCAGAAGGTCAGCACGGGCGACGTCATCGGCCGCGTCGGCGCGACCGGCAACGTCACCGGGCCGCACCTCCACCTGGAGGTCCGCACCTCGGGCGGCTCCACCATCGACCCGCTGGCCTGGCTGCGGAGCAAGGGCCTCAATCCCTGAGGGGGCCTTCGGGGTGCCCCCTCGGGGTGCCCCCTGGGGGTGGGCCCTGAGGCGTCCCGGACTTGACGCTTCCTTGGGGAAGCCTTCGGAATTCGGTTTCCGGCAAGGTGGTTGAGGAACGTATGACTCCTCTTCGTACCCTTGGCGCATCCGACCTCGAAGTCTTCCCGCTCTCCCTCGGCGGCAACGTCTTCGGCTGGACCGCCGACCGGACCGCGTCCTTCGCCGTCCTCGACGCCTACACCGCGGCGGGCGGCAACTTCATCGACACCGCCGACGCCTACACGCACTGGGTGGACGGCAACAAGGGCGGCGAGTCCGAGACCCTTATCGGCGAGTGGCTGGCCGAGCGCGGCAACCGCTCCGATGTCGTCGTCGCCACCAAGGTCGGCGCCCTCCCCGAGTACAAGGGGCTCGCCGCCGACACCATCAAGAGCGGCGCCGACGCGTCCCTGCGCCGCCTGAACACCGACTACATCGACCTCTACTACACCCACTACGACGACCCGTCGGTGCCGGTGGAGGAGATCATCGGAGCCCTCGACGAGCTGGTCAGGGCGGGCAAGGTGCGCGCGATCGCCGCCTCGAACATCACGCCCGAGCGGCTTCAGGAGTCCCTCGACTTCTCCGACCGCGAAGGCCTCGCGCGCTACGTCGCGCTCCAGCCGCACTACAACCTCGTCTCCCGCGACACCTACGAGGGCCCGCTCCAGGAGGTCGCCTCCCGCTCCGGCCTCGCGGCCGTCCCCTACTTCGCGCTCGCGTCCGGCTTCCTCACCGGCAAGTACCGCCCCGGCGCCCAGGTCGAGAGCGCGCGCAGCGGACGGGTCCAGGAGTACGTGGGCAGCGAGCGCGGCGACCGCGTGCTGACCGCGCTCGACGAGATCGCGGCCGCGCGCGAGGTCCAGGTCGCGACCGTGGCGCTCGCCTGGCTCGCGGCACAGCCCACCGTGGCGGCGCCGATCGCCTCCGCGCGCACGGTCGAACAGCTGCCGGCGCTGCTCGCGGTGGCGGACGTGGAGCTGACGGAGACGGAGCTGGCGTCGCTCACGGCGGCTTCCGCCTAGGGGCGGGCCTAGGAGCGGTAGGGGTTGTGTGTCGGGTGGCCGTACGCCGGGTAGGGCTGCGGCTGCCCGTAGGGGGCGGGGCCGTAGGGGGCTTGGG
>NZ_WMBF01000563.1:0-3724 GCF_019400875.1 Streptomyces anatolicus
GTCCCGGGTGGGGGCCGGGGCTCCGCTGGGCTGAGGGGCCCTACGAAACTGGTTCGGGCTCGCGCACGCGCGGCTCACGCACGATCACCTGGAAGGTGTCCGACGCGAGGTCCATCACGACCTCCGCGGGCTGTCCCTCCTGGCGGCGGGCCCGCGCGAACTCCTCCGCGGGCCACGACCCGCGGGGCCCGCCCGCGGGAAACCTCTCCAGCACCAGTCGTCCGTTCGTCATGTTCCGGTCCCCCGTACGGTTCGGTTCGGTTCTACTGGTGAGAACGCGTGCGGGGCCCTCAAGGGCTCGCGACGTAACCGAACCGACACGCAGTTGAGCCATTCCCCAGGGTTCTCCCGGGGTTCTCCCGGGGTTCTCCGGGGGTTCCCCGGGGCCTTTTGAGGGAGCCTCAGTCCTCGTACTCGTCGTGGTACCGCACCCGCGCGCTGCCCGCCGGAGCCCCGAGCGCCGACGCACGCCCGGCGGGGCGCTCCCACTCCTCCTGCCGGCCGAGCGCGGTGAGGTCGAGGAGGCTGGTGGTGGAGCCGATGCCGTCCAGGCCTCGGGCGAACGTCGCGTACGTGTGGAAGACGCGGTCGCCGTCCCGCAGGAAGCAGTTGATCGCGGGCACATCGCGGGGCTCCTCGTCGGAGGACGCCCCGAAGTCGTGGTTGAAGTCGCCGCCGTTCGTCGAGAACCAGGGCACGGTCCAGCCCATGCGGGCCTTGAAGGCGAGCAGCGCCGTGTACGGGGCACGGGATACGGCGACGAAGTTCGTGCCGCGCGCCCGCAGATGGGCGAGGTGCCCGATCTGGTCGAGGAAGGTGGAGCAGCTGCGGCAGCCCGCGTCCCACTCGGGGGCGAACATGAAGTGGTAGACGATCAGCTGGTCACGCCCGTCGAAGAGGTCGAGCAGCGTCGCCTTCCCGTCGGAGCCGTCGAAGTAGTACTCCTTGTCGACCTCCACCATCGGCAGTCCGCGCCGGGCGGCGTTGAGCGCGTCGCGCGCGCGGGTGGCGGCCTTCTCCTCGGCCAGCAACTTCTCCCGCGCGACTAGCCACTCCTCGCGTGTGACGATGTCCGGAAGTCCCATGACGTGTCTCCTCCACCCTTCGGGCGCGTGGTCTTCGGGCGCGTGGTTCCGCGAAGGGTGGACCGGCGGCGGGTGCGGAACTCATCGCTCAGGGGCGGGAAAAGCCGGAAAAAGTTGAGAATTCCCCTGCGCCGCAGGTCAGAGGCGGCGACGCGGTCAGCCCTCGTACTCCTGGACGCGCTCGCCATGGCTCCGGTCGACCAGTTCGGGCAACAGTTCCCCCAACTCCCGTACGGTTTCCGGGACATCGACGGTCAGCAGCGCGCGGTCGCGCATCAGGACCCTGCCGTCCACGATCGTGGTGCGCACATCGGCGGAGCAGACGCTGTGCACGAGGGTGGCGGCCAGGTCGTGCACGGGCTGCGTGTGCGGACCGGTCAGGTCTACGAGGATGATGTCGGCCCGCAGCCCTTCGGCGAGGCTGCCGATCTCCTCGCCGAGACCGACGGCCCGCGCGCTCTGCAGCGTGGCGTGGTCCAGGGCCTGGCGTGCGGTGAGCCAGGTCGGGTCGTTCTCCGCGTGCTTCTGGACGAGGGCGGTGAGCGTCATGGACTCCCACACGTCGAGCGTGTTGTTCGAGGCGGCGCCGTCCGTGGCGAGCCCGACGGGGATGCCGGCCTCGCGCAGCGCCCGCACGGGCGTGGTGTCCCAGGCGAACTTCAGATAGCCGCGGGGCGCGGAGGCGACGGCGACCTGACCACCCGCGCGGCGCAGGGCGGGCAGGTCGCGGGCGGGATCGAGGCCGGTGGCGTGGGCGATGAGGAGGCGCCCGTCGAGGAGCCCGGCGCGCTCCAGGATCCCGATGGGTGTGCGGCCGTGCCGGGCCAGGCTGTTATCGGTCTGCTCGCGGCTCTCGGCGGCGTGGATGTGGACCAACAGGCCGTGTTGGCGGGCGAGTTCGGCGGTGGCGGCGAGGTCGGCCTCGTCGACGGTGTACGGGGCGTGCGGGGCGAGGCAGGTGGTGAGGCGTCCGCCCGCGGTGCCGCGCCGCCGCAGGGCGAAGTCGAGGGAGGCGGCCCGGCCCTCGGACCCCTGGGAGCTGAAGTAGGCCTGGCCGAGGACGGCGCGCAGGCCGCTCTCCTCGGTGACGTCGGCCACCGTGTCCATGGCGAAGTAGTGGTCGGCGAAGGTGGTGACGCCGCCCCGGATCATCTCGGCGCAGGCGAGCCGTGCGCCGAGGGCGACCGCGCGCTCGGTCAGGTTCGACTCGATGGGCCAGATCCAGTCGTTGAACCACGCGTGGGCGGGCAGATCCTCGGCGAGGCCGCGCAGGGCCACCATCGGGGTGTGCGTATGGCAGTTGACGAGGCCGGGGAGGGCGACGGTGCCCCGCCCGTCGATGTGTTCGACGGCGGCGCCGCCCGGCCTCGCGGGATCCTGGCCCGGCCCGGCGGGGTTCGGACCACGCCCGGTGCCGGGGCCGGTGAGGGAGGCGATGACTCCCTCGCGTACGACGATCGTGGCGTCCTCGACGAAGAGGATCTCCCCGTCGGGCCCGTGGGTCAGGGCCGTGCAGCCGGTGATGACGAGGTCGGCGGGGCCCGGAGCGCGAGGCGGCGTCATCTGTTCACGGTAGCTCTCACCCTCGCGTGTTCCCGGTAGCGTTCAGCCTCGCGGCAGGACGGTGGAGAGGACCGTCGGCAGCGGGTACCAGTCGGACGACACGATGCTGGCGTGCCGGCGCGCGAGCAGGGCGACCCGCTCCTTGGCCTGCGCCTCGGTGGGGCGCGTCCCGTCGATGGCGGGGGCGACGTGGTGGGCGTCGGTCATGACGACGAGATAGCGCCGGTCGGCGTACCACCGCGTGTCGATGCCCCCGCCCGCGTACGCGGAGGCGTCCCCGTCGAACAGCACGAACCACGGCCGGATCGAGGGGTCCGCGTACCGCCCGCGCGGGTCCCCCGCCTCGGCGCCGAGCACGGCGGGGAAGGCGGCGGCCTCGCCGAGGCGGCCCGTGGCGGCGAGGTCGCGCAGATGGGTGGCGTACTCGCGGTCGGTCCACAGGGTGTCGGCGGGGTTGCCCTGCTCGACGGTGCCGGGTATCAGCTCGACCACGAACTTCCCCGCCAGCTCGTCGCGCTTCGGCCAGCCCTTGGCCCGTACGGCGTCGTCGAGGGTGCCGTGCCCCGCGGCGAGCTGTCCGGGCCGGTACACGGCGTCGCCGAGCACGCCCGTGAGGAGCGCGTCGAGGTCTGCGGGCCCGCGCCCGCGTCTGCCCTGGAACCCGTCCTTCAGTTCGACCTTGACCAGGATGGGCCGGTGGCCGGGGTGGGCGTCGTGCCAGGTGCGCATATCGCGCAGGCACCCGGCCAGGCTCTGGTTGCGCGGCTTGGTGCGCAGCTCGCCGGGGCTCTGGGCGTTCTCGCAGTTGTTGTCGTTGCCGAGGGGATTGCTGTGAGAGACGCGCCAGCCGCTGCCGAAGGCGTTGGTCCATACGTCGAGTTCGAGCATCCCGGCGCCGGAGTCGAGAGCGTCGGCGAAGTACGGGTACTTCGCCTTCTCGTAGGCGTTGTGCAGGCCGACGCCGGTCGTGGCCGAGTAGGCGGCGCCCGGCGCGGGATCGTCGGCGGCGACGGCGACGCCGCTTCCGCCGCTCAGCGCGGCCCACGCGACGAGGGCCCCCGCCGCCAGCCCCACCC
>NZ_WMBF01000564.1:0-3716 GCF_019400875.1 Streptomyces anatolicus
TCAGGAGCCCGCCCCCGCGTTGGTAAGCGCCGACGACAGCTCCACCGCCACCTGCTGCAGCACCGGCACGATCCTCTCCGTGGCCACCTCGGTCACCCGTCCCGCGGGCCCGGAGATCGAGATCGCCGCCGCCGTGGGCGAGTTCGGCACGGACACGGCCAGGCACCGGACGCCGATCTCCTGCTCGTTGTCGTCGACGGCGTACCCCGCGCGGCGGACCTCGTCGAGCGCGGCGAGAAACCCCTCCGGCGTCGTGATCGTCTTTTCCGTGGCCGCCGGCATCCCGGTGCGGGCGAGCAGCGCCCGGACCTCCTCCGGCGGGGTGTGCGCGAGGAGTGCCTTGCCGACGCCCGTGGAGTGCGGCAGGACGCGCCGGCCGACCTCGGTGAACATCCGCATGGAGTGCTTGGACGGCACCTGGGCGACGTACACGATCTCGTCGCCGTCGAGCAGCGCCATGTTGGCCGTCTCGCCGGTCTCCTCGACGAGGCGGGCGAGGTAGGGCCGGGCCCACGTGCCGAGCAGCCGCGAGGCCGATTCGCCGAGGCGGATCAGGCGCGGGCCGAGGGAGTAGCGGCGGTTGGCCTGCTGGCGTACGTAGCCACAGGCGACCAGCGTGCGCATCAGCCGGTGGATCGTGGGGAGGGGAAGGCCGCTGCTGGCGGACAGCTCGCTGAGACCGACCTCGCCCCCGGCGTCCGCCATCCGTTCGAGCAGATCGAAGGCGCGCTCAAGAGACTGGACGCCGCCGCTCGCGGCGGGGGGCTTCGGGGCGGCGACTTCAGCAGGGGCGTCGTTGGCGCTTGACGTCGGCACGGCGCGTTCCTTTCGGTGCTGGCGGGCAAGGAAGCAGCCTACCGGGCGGTTCTTCCCGGGGGCTCTCGCGCGAGGTGGCGTCGTCGCCGGTCAAGGGGGCTTTGCCCGGTTCTTCGCGGGGTTGTCCCGTGGGCCCGTGGCGCTGTCGTTGTGCGTAGCTACGTTCTGGTCAGCGGAATCCTAATTCCACTCTGTGGAAACGTCCAGAGCGAGCCCGAGGTGGGCCCTCGCCCGAAGCCCACCCTTGACGCCGCGAGGTCGAGCGTGAAAACTCTTTCAACAGAACGTTGAATTCCGTTAAGCGGAAACAAAAGGTCTGTGAAGCGGAACAGAAGAGAGGGGACACGGGTGTCCGAGAAGGACGTGGACGTGGACACGAGCGTTGCCGCGGGTGTGGAGCTGATGCTGCGCTCCACCCGCGTCGTCACCCCGGAGGGGACGCGCGCCGCCTCGGTCGCCGTCTTTGGCGGGAAGATCGTGACCGTCGGCGCGTACGACGCCCCGGTCCCGGACGGCGCCCGCGTCGAGGACTTCGGCGACCACGTCCTGCTGCCCGGCCTCGTCGACACGCACGTCCACGTGAATGACCCCGGACGCACGGAGTGGGAGGGCTTCTGGACCGCCACCCGCGCCGCGGCGGCCGGCGGCATCACGACCCTCGTCGACATGCCCCTCAACTCCCTGCCGCCGACCACGACGGTCGACAACCTGCGGACCAAGCAGGAGGTCGCCCGCAGCAAGGCGCACATCGACGTCGGCTTCTGGGGCGGCGCCCTGCCCGACAACGTGGCGGACCTCAAGCCCCTGCACGACGCGGGCGTCTACGGCTTCAAGTGCTTCCTCTCGCCCTCCGGCGTCGAGGAGTTCCCCGAGCTGAACCAGGACCAGCTCGCCGCCTCCATGGCCGAGATCACCGGCTTCGGCGGCCTCCTCATCGTGCACGCCGAGGACCCGCACGAGCTGGACGCCGCCCCGCACAAGAGCGGCCCCAAGTACGCGGACTACCTCCAGACCCGGCCCCGTATCTCCGAGGACACCGCGATCGAAGGCCTCATCGCCGTCGCCAAGCGGATCGGCGCCCGGATCCATGTACTGCACCTGTCGTCGTCGGACGCGCTCCCGCTGATCGCCGCCGCCAAGCGCGAGGACGTCAAGGTGACCGTGGAGACCTGCCCGCACTATCTGACGCTGACCGCCGAGGAAGTCCCCGACGGCGCCAGCGAGTTCAAGTGCTGCCCGCCCATCCGCGAGGCGGGCAACCAGGACCTGCTCTGGGAGGCGCTGGCCGACGGCACCATCGACTGCGTCGTCACCGACCACTCCCCGTCCACCGCCGACCTGAAGACCGACGACTTCGCGACCGCGTGGGGCGGCATCTCCGGGCTCCAGCTGAGCCTGCCCGCCGTCTGGACCGAGGCGCGCAGGCGCGGCCACACCCTCGACGACGTGGTGCGCTGGATGTCCACGCGCACCGCACAGCTGGTCGGACTCGACCAGAAGGGCGCCATCGAGGCCGGCCGCGACGCCGACTTCGCGGTCCTCGCGCCCGACGAGACCTTCACCGTGGACCCCGCGGAGCTGCAGCACCGGAACCGGGTCACGGCGTACGCGGGCAAGACCCTCAGCGGCGTCGTGAAGTCCACCTGGCTGCGCGGCGAACGCATCCTGCACGGCGGCGAGTTCACCGAACCCGCGGGCCGACTTCTGGAAAGGAACAACTGAACCAGTGGCGATACCTTCCTTCACCGGCGACGCGAGCCCCTACGGCGGCGGCGAGCCCTACGCCGACTACCGCACGGCCGACTTCCCCTTCACCCAGTACGCCAACCTCGCCGACCGGCAGCTCGGCGCCGGTGTGATCGCCGCCAACGACGAGTTCTTCGCGATGCGCGAGAACCTGCTCCTCGCGCACCCGGCCGTCTTCGACCCCGAGCACTTCGGGCACAAGGGCAAGGTCATGGACGGCTGGGAGACCCGCCGAAGGCGCGGCGTCTCCGCCGAGCACCCCTGGCCCACCGAGGACGACCACGACTGGGCGCTCGTACGCCTCGGCGCCCCCGGCGTCATCCGCGGCATCGTCATCGACACCGCCCACTTCCGCGGCAACTACCCCCAGGCCGTCTCCGTCGAGGCCACCAGCGTCGAGGGTTCGCCCACCCCCGACGAGCTGTGCGGCGGCGACGTGAAGTGGACGACGCTCGTCCCGCGTACGCCCGTCGGCGGACACGCGGCCAACGGCTTCGCCGTCGACGTCGAGCAGCGCTTCACACACCTGCGCGTCAACCAGCACCCGGACGGCGGCATCGCCCGCCTGCGCGTATACGGCGAGGTCGCCGCCGACCCCAAGTGGCTCGCCGCGCTCGGCACGTTCGACGTCGTCGCCCTGGAGAACGGCGGCCAGGTCGAGGACGCCTCCGACCGCTTCTACTCCCCGGCCACCAACACCATCCAGCCGGGCCGCTCCCGCAAGATGGACGACGGCTGGGAGACCCGCCGCCGCCGCGACACCGGCAACGACTGGATCCGCTACCGGCTCGTCCAGCAGTCCGAGATCCGCGCCGTCGAGATCGACACGGCCTACCTCAAGGGCAACTCGGCGGGCTGGGCCGCCCTCTCGGTACGTGACGGTGAGTCGGGGGAGTGGGTCGAGGCGCTGCCCCGCACCCGGCTCCAGCCCGACACCAACCACCGCTTCGTCCTTGACGCGCCGGTCGTCGGCACGCACGTACGCGTCGACATCTTCCCGGACGGCGGCATCTCCCGCCTGCGCCTGTTCGGTTCGCTGACCGAGGATGGCGCGGCCAGGCTGGCCGCCCGCCACCAGGAGCTGGGCGGCTGATCCGCCCCCGCAGACGTGGGGCGCGCCGGGTGGACAGCCCCGGCGCGCCCCACGCCCATGC
>NZ_WMBF01000565.1:0-3716 GCF_019400875.1 Streptomyces anatolicus
CGACGCCGCGCTGCCGACCGTGCGGCGGGCCCACTCCGATGCCGAAGTGCGGGAGTTCTTCCAGTACGTCGTCGTGCCGCGCGGCTCCACCTGGATCGCGGAGGCGGCGGGTGAGACGGTCGGCATGATGGTGCTGGACGGCGACGAGCTGAGCCAGCTCTACCTCGACCCGGCGTGGCGGGGGCGCGGCATCGGCGACCGGTTCGTGGCACTGGCCAAGGAGCGCAGCCCTCAGGGGCTCTGGCTCCGGACGTTCCAGGTCAACGCCCCGGCTCAGCGGTTCTACGCACGCCACGGCTTCACGGAGGCCGAGCGGACGGACGGCTCGGGCAACGAGGAGCGCGAGCCCGACATCCGCTACGTCTGGCGGCCCGCCTGACCGACGGTCCCACCGGTCCCGGCGACAGGGGCAGGGTCGGTCCCGGCGACAGGGGCGGTCCCGGCGACCACGCCAGGCTCAGCGACCGCCCCGCCCTCCCGTGCGCGCTCCGCGAGCCCCAGCGCGTACTCCGGCCACCACTGCCCGGCCTTCGGCCCGCCCCGGCACGTCCCGTCCGACTCGCCGGGCCGCTTGATCCACAGGTAGGCGTCGATCGCGGGATCACCCGTGTCGGCGGTGGGCGGGGTGCCGAGCGCGCGGCCCGGCGGGTTGCACCAGGCCTCGCCCTCGGTGCCCTCGTAGGGGCCGTTGCCGTTGCGGCTGCTGTCGATGACGAAGTGCTTGCCGCCGCCGAGCGCGTCGGCGAGCCGATGACCGTACTTCGCGCTCTCCTCATCCGTGCGGAAGTTGGACACGTTCAGGGCGAAACCGTCGGCTTCGGCGATCCCGGCGCTGCGCAGCGGGGTGACCAGGCGCTGCTCGTCGGTGATCCATCCGGCGTTGCCCGCGTCGAGGTACACCTTGGTGTCCGGGCGGCTCTTGAGGCGCTGGACGGCGTGGGCGAGCAGTTCATGGCGCTCGGCGGCCTCGGCCCCCGGGCAGCCCGCCACCATGTGCGCGACGGCGTCCGGTTCCACGATGACGTACGCGGGCGAGGTGCCGAGCCCCGAGGCGAAGTCGTCGATCCACTGGCGGTAGTGGGCGGCGTCGCGGGCGCCGCCGGACGAGTACGAGCCGCAGTCGCGCCCCGGGATGAAGTAGGCGACGAACACCGGGGTGCGCCCCGCCATCGCCGCCGCCGCCAGCCGGGACCGGACGACGGCGCCGGGACCGTCGTCGCTGAACCACACCGCCTGGGGCCGGTCGGCGATGCGGTCGATGAGCCGGGCGTCGTCGAGCCGCCCCGCCGCCCGCCACTCGGCGGCCTGCCTGGCGGCGGCGGTGTCCGGGTCGACCCAGAAGAGGGGGGCGCCCTCGGGCGGGGCGCCTGCCGCGGCCGTACCGCCGGTGGCGGCGCCGAGGAGGAGTACGGCGGTGACGACCACCCGGAGGAGCGGGAACCGGGACCGGGGGCGGGCACGGAGAGAGGGTGGCTGGGACACCAGGCGGCTCCAGGTACTCGGCGCCGGTCCTGCCCGACGCGTTCCCCGGAGTCTGCGGCGGCTCCGCCGCAGACGTCGGGTCGTATCCCACCAGAGCCCGGAAAAACCACCCTCCTGGTGGCGTGTCTCGTCGTGGTGGCGTGTCCCGGAGAAGAGAACGACGGCGGGCGGCCCGGCGTCAGGCCGCCTTCGCGACCCGCATCCGCCCGTACGCGTACACGCAGCCCGCGAGCGCCAGGTCCGAGAGCAGCATGAAGCCGATCGAGTACGAGTCCTTGGCGCTGTAGATCGCGCCCATGACCAGGGGCGGGACAAAACCGCCGAGGCCGCCCACCGCACCCACGATGCCCGTGACCGAGCCGACCTGCGGCTGCGGGGTGACCTGGGAGACGAGGGCGAAGACGCTGCCGCTCGCGGTGCCGAGGCCCGCCGCCATGGCGAGGAAGCAGATCGTGCCGATCGGGTTCAGCGTCGGGTCGAAGGCCTGGATGACGGCGAAGAGGGCGACGGCGGCGAGGGCGTACGAGGTGACCGTGGCCGGGTGGATCCGGTCGGAGAGCCAGCCGCCGATGGGCCGGAAGACGACGGTGACGAGCGCGAATCCGGCCGCCTTCGTCCCGGCGTCGGTGGGTGAGAGGTCGTACCAGGTCTTGAGGTAGGTGGGCAGGTAGACGCCGAAGGCGACGATCCCGCCGAAGCCGATCGCGTACAGCGCCGACAGCTCCCAGGTGACCCGCAGCCGGCCGGCCTGCCCGAGCCGGGTGGTGAGCGCGCTGGTGGGCACGGGCCGGTCCGGGCGGTCGGTGATCAGGAGCGCGGCGAGCACCGCGAAGGCGGCGAGGGCGATCGCCACGACGAGGAAGGGCAGGTTGTCGCCGTGCTCGGCGATGCGGGGTGTGAAGTATCCGGAGAGGGCGACTCCGCCCATGCCCATGCCGAAGACGCCGAGCGCGAAGCCTCTGCGGGCGGGCGGGAACCAGGAGTTGACGAGCGGGATGCCGATGGCGAACGTGGTGCCGCCGAGACCCAGCAGGAAGCCGACGGCGAGCATCGCGAGGTAGCTGTTCCTGGCGGGGATGATCAGCAGCACCGGGACGATGGTGAGCGCGGAGACCAGGGGGAACATCAGCCGGGCGCCGTAGCGGTCGGTGAGCGCGCCGACCGGGACGCGGCCCAGCGAGCCGACGATCACCGGCACGGCGACAAGCAGCGACTGTTCGAAGGAGCTGAGCCCGAGCCGGTCCTTGAAGTCGCTGCCGAGCGGCGCCACCAGGTCCCAGGCCCAGAAGGTGAGCGTGAAGCCGACCGTGGCGACGGCCAGGTTGCGGTAGGCGGCTGCGGAGGGCTTGGCTGCGCGAGTGTCGTCCACGTCCTCACGCTAGGAATCACCGTGCGGCGCGGCTCACTGTGCTGGGCCGTCCGGGTGCAGCCCCGCCTCCGTGGCGACCGGGTGCAGCCCCGCCTCCGTGGCTGCCGTGCGCAGCACGTCCCGCAGCATCGCGGGCGTCAGCCTGCCCGTGAACGTGTTGCGCTGGCTGACGTGGAAGCAGCCGAAGAGGTCGATGCCCTTTCCCTCGGGGCCGCCCGGCAGGACCACGTGCGCGCCGTGCCCGAAGGCGGGGCGCGGCTTCGGCACCTGCCAGCCCGCCGCGGTGAAGGCGGGCAGTGCGGCCTGCCAGCCGAAGCCGCCGAGGACGACGACCGTCTTGAGCGTCGGGGCGAGCAGCTTCAGCTCGCTCACCAGCCAGGGGCGGCAGGTGTCGCGCTCCTCCGTGGTGGGCTTGTTGGCGGGCGGTGCGCAGTGCACGGGTGAGGTGATGCGGGTGCCGTGAAGCGTCAGGCCGTCGTCGGCGCTGTCGGCGGTGGGGCGCGAGGCCAGGCCGACGTCATAGAGCGCCGGGTAGAGGAATTCGCCCGAGCGGTCGCCGGTGAACATCCGCCCCGTGCGGTTCGCGCCGTGTGCGGCGGGCGCGAGGCCGATGATCAGGAGCGAGGCGTCGTGCGGACCGAAGCCGGGCACCGGGCGTCCCCAGTACGTCCATTCCTCGAAGGCGGCGCGCTTGGTGCGCGCGACCTCCTCGCGCCAGTCGACCAGGCGGGGGCAGGCGCGGCAGCCGGTGATCCGCTCGTCCAGTTCGCTCAGGCCGTCCATGCCCTCCACCGTACGGAACGTACGTACGGTCAGGTCGCCGCGCCCCCCACCCGCTCAGGTCGGCCCCGCCTCAGGTCAGCAC
>NZ_WMBF01000566.1:0-3693 GCF_019400875.1 Streptomyces anatolicus
CGTCACACGTGCCCCGCCGCCCCCGGCCGCGGGGCACGGCGCTGCCCCCACCCAGGTGGACTAGCCCACTTGGGCCACTGCGAACCACCCGAAGAGACAGTGGAGTTGAGCTGAACCGCCCGGGCGGGTGATACGTCATTAAGCAGTAGGAACCGCTGCAGCAAAATCCCTGCGGATTGACGTCCGTAGGGCAACACTGGGATCGGACCGACTATCAAACGGGGGGCGGTCATGAATACCGCATCGAGCCGCAGGACAGACGACACAGTCACTTCACCGCAGCGAAAGAACCCTTCCATGTGCCAGCACCAACCACCGTGCCCGACAGCCGACTCCACCGACCGGGAAGCCGCGCTCCTCATGGCGAGCCACCCGGAGCAGGGCTGGAGCCTGCTGTGCAACGGCGTCCTGCTCTTCGAGGACACCGGTGAGCTGCTGCCGGACGGCCAGATCATCGCCCCGCACCGACCGCTGGGCACCGACCAGATCATGACGGCCGCCTGAACGACCAGATCGACCTGATCCACTCGCTTGACCTGATCGACCTGATCGACCTGATCGACAAAAGAAGGGGCCGGCCCGGAGAGAAGTCTCCGAACCGGCCCCGACGCATGCCCGTGGCACACGGGCGCCGTGCTCAGTCCTCGTAGGCATCCAGCGGCGGGCACGAGCAGACCAGATTCCGGTCGCCGTACGCCTGATCGATGCGGCGCACCGGCGGCCAGTACTTGTCCGCCGCGACGACACCGCCCGGGAAGACGGCCTCCTCGCGGCTGTAGCCGTGCTCCCACTCACCGCCCAGCGCGGCCGCGGTGTGCGGCGCGTTGCGCAGCGGGTTGTCGTCGGCGGCCCACGCACCGGAGCCGACCTTCTCGATCTCCTGGCGGATGGCGATCATCGCGTCGCAGAACCGGTCGATCTCGATCAGGTCCTCGCTCTCCGTCGGCTCGATCATCAGCGTCCCCGCGACCGGGAACGACATGGTCGGCGCGTGGAAGCCGTAGTCGATGAGCCGCTTGGCGATGTCGTCGACGCTGACACCGGTCGCCTTGGTGATCGGCCGCAGATCGACGATGCACTCGTGCGCGACGAGCCCGGCCGGACCGGTGTAGAGCACCGGGTAGTGCGGCTCCAGGCGCTTGGCGATGTAGTTGGCGGAGAGCACCGCGACCTGCGTGGCGCGCTTGAGCCCCTCGCCGCCCATCAGACGTACGTACGACCACGAGATCGGCAGGATCCCCGCGGAGCCCCAGGGCGCGGCGGAGATCGGACCCACTCCGGTCGCGGGGCCCGCGGCGGGCTGCAAGGGGTGGTTGGGCAGGTAGGGCGCGAGGTGCTCGCGCACACCCACCGGGCCGACGCCGGGCCCGCCGCCGCCGTGCGGGATGCAGAAGGTCTTGTGCAGGTTCAGGTGCGAGACATCGCCGCCGAAGTGCCCCGGCTTGGCGAGCCCCACCAGGGCGTTGAGGTTGGCCCCGTCCACGTACACCTGGCCGCCGGCCTCGTGCACCGACGCGCAGATGTCGGCGACGTGCTCCTCGAAGACACCGTGCGTCGAGGGATAGGTGATCATGAGCACCGCCAGCTCCTCGCGGTGCTTCTCGATCTTGGCGCGCAGGTCCTCGATGTCGATCTCGCCGTCGTCGGCGGTCTTCACGACGACGACCTTCATGCCGGCCATCACGGCGCTCGCCGCGTTCGTGCCGTGCGCGGAGGACGGGATGAGGCAGACGGTGCGCTGCTCGTCGCCGTTCGCGCGGTGGTAGCCGCGTACGGCGAGCAGACCGGCCAGCTCGCCCTGGGATCCGGCGTTGGGCTGGAGGGAGACCTTGTCGTACCCGGTGACCTCGGCGAGCCGCTCCTCCAGCTCCCTGATGAGGGTGAGGTAGCCCTGCGCCTGCCGGGCGGGCGCGAAGGGGTGCAGCTGTCCGAACTCGGGCCAGGTGACCGGCTCCATCTCGGTGGTCGCGTTGAGCTTCATGGTGCAGGAGCCCAGCGGGATCATGCCGCGGTCGAGCGCGTAGTCACGGTCGGCCAGCCTGCGCAGGTAGCGCAGCATCGAGGTCTCGGAGCGGTACTGGTGGAAGACCGGGTGCGTGAGGTACTCGTCCGTACGCAGCAGGTCCGCGGGGAGCGTGTCCGAGACGGCGGCGTCGAGCGCGTCGACGTCGGCCTCGACGCCGAAGGCGCCCCACACGGCGGCCAGCTGGTGGCGCGTGGTGGTCTCGTCGCAGGAGAGCGAGACGTGGTCGGCGTCGACCAGGTGGATGTTGACCCCGCCCTCGCGGGCGGCGGCGACGAAACGTTCGGCCTTGCCGGGCACGCGCACGGTCAGCGTGTCGAAGTACGCGCCGTGGACGACCTCGACGCCACCGGCCTCAAGGCCCGCGGCGAGCAGCGTCGCGTACCGGTGGGTGCGCCGCGCGATGGACTTGAGCCCGTCGGGGCCGTGGTAGACGGCGAACATACCGGCCATGACCGCAAGGAGCACCTGGGCGGTACAGATGTTGCTGGTGGCCTTCTCGCGGCGGATGTGCTGCTCACGGGTCTGCAGCGCGAGCCGGTAGGCCTTGTTGCCGTCGGCGTCGACGGAGACGCCGACGAGCCGGCCGGGCAGGCTGCGCGCGAACTTCTCGCGCACCGCCATGTAACCGGCGTGCGGGCCGCCGAATCCCATCGGCACACCGAACCGCTGCGTCGTGCCGACCGCGATGTCCGCGCCCAGCTCGCCGGGCGAGGTGAGCAGCGTCAGGGCGAGCAGGTCGGCGGCGACGGTGACGACGGCGCCCAGCTCGTGGGCCTGGTCGATGACCGGCTTGATGTCGCGTACGACACCGGAGGCGCCGGGGTACTGCAGCAGGACGCCCACGACACCGCGCTCGGCGACCTCGGCCGGGATGCCCTCGCCCAGATCGGCGACGACGATCTCGACGCCGGTCGGCTCGGCGCGGGTCCGGATGACGGCGATGGTCTGGGGCAGGGCGTCGGCGTCGACGACGAAGACGCCGTTCTTGACCTTGCCCATGCGCCGCGAGAGCGCCATGGCCTCGGCGGCGGCCGTGCCCTCGTCGAGCAGGGAGGCTCCGGAGGTGGGCAGGCCGGTCAGCTCGGCGACCATGGTCTGGAAGTTCAGGAGCGCTTCGAGGCGGCCCTGGGAGATCTCGGGCTGGTACGGCGTGTACGCGGTGTACCAGGCGGGGTTCTCCATGACGTTCCGCAGGATCACGGGCGGCGTGAAGGTGCCGTAGTACCCGAGTCCGATCATGGAGTCGAGGACCTGGTTGCGGTCCGCGAGGGAGCGCAGCTCGGCCAGCACCTCGGCCTCGGAGCGGGCGCCGGGCAGCTTCAGCGCCTCGGCGTTCTTGATCACATCCGGTACCGCGGCGGCCGTCAGCTCGTCGAGCGAGCCGTACCCGACGTGGGCGAGCATCTTGGCCCGCGCTTCCGCATCGGGCCCGATGTGCCGCTGCTCGAAGGGGATGCCCTGTTCGAGTTCGGAGAGCGGGATGCGATTGGTGGCAGTCATTGCGGAGGCCTCCTGGTCTGCGCGACCTACGAGGGGTACCACGGCGCGGGTACCCGGACGGCCTCCCCCTCTGTCATCTCAACCTGAGAGCTTCGCGGTCCCGTCTTTCGACAGCACCGCTTTCACCGTCGGTGAGGAAGGGTTCCGAGCGTGCCCGCCCGTACGCC
>NZ_WMBF01000567.1:0-3682 GCF_019400875.1 Streptomyces anatolicus
GCCAGAAGCCCCCGCACCTCCCCCGCCGCCGTCTCCACCACGGCCTCCGCGCCCGCCGCGAAGGCGAGGGGAGCGTGGCGTTCGGCGACCACCGTGCCGGTCAGGTCGACCAGGACCGCCGTCAGTTCGTCGCGGTCCAGGTGGAGGCCGACCGCGTGGCCCGCCTCGGGGACCAGCCGCAGGACCGTACGCGGCTTGCCGCCCGTCGAGGCGCGGCGGCCCGCCTCCGCCGCCAGGCCCTCGGCCCGCAGCCGCGCAGTGATCTTGCTGACCGCCTGCGGCGTGAGCCCCGTGCGCTCGGCCAGCTCCAGGCGGCTGATGCCCGCCTCGCCCGCCCCGCGCAGGAGGTCAAGTACGAGCGCGGCGTTGTGGCCGCGCAGCGCCGGCAGGTTCACTCCGGGGTTCGCCCTGTTCACGTACGACTTCACGGGGCCATTGTCCCGCTCGCTTGCACTTTGGCAACACCGTTGCTTAAGTGGAAGGCATGACTGGCACAGGCACAGGCTCCTCAGGCTCCCCCCTCCGCGTCGGCCTCGTCGGATACGGCCTCGCGGGCTCCGTCTTCCACGCCCCGCTGATCGCCGCCACCGAGGGCCTCGTCCTCGATACGGTCGTGACGTCGAACCCCGAGCGGCAGGCGCAGGCCCGCGCCGAGTTCGGCGACGGCCTGCGCTGCGCGGAATCGGCCGACGAGCTGTGGACGCGGGCGGACGAGCTGGACCTGATCGTCGTCGCGTCCCCGAACAAGACGCACGTATCGCTCGCGACGGCCGCCCTCAAGGCGGGCCTGCCGGTCGTCGTCGACAAGCCGATCGCGGGCACGGCCGCCGAGGCCCGCGAGCTGGCCGCCCTCGCCGACGAGCGCGGCCTGCTCCTGTCCGTCTTCCAGAACCGCCGCTGGGACAACGACTTCCGCACCCTGCGGCAGCTGCTCGCGGACGGCGAGCTGGGCGACGTATGGCGCTTCGAATCCCGCTTCGAGCGGTGGCGGCCGCGGCCGAAGGGCGGCTGGCGCGAGTCCGGGGACCCGGAGGAGATCGGCGGTCTCCTCTACGACCTGGGCAGCCACGTCGTCGACCAGGTCCTGGTCCTCTTCGGCCCCGCGGCGAGCGTCTACGCGGAGTCGGACGTCCGCCGCCCGGGCGCGGAGGCCGACGACGACACGTTCATCGCGCTCACGCACACGAACGGCGTCCGCTCGCACCTGTACGTGAGCGCCACGACCGCCCAGCTCGGCCCCCGCTTCCGCGTCCTCGGCTCCGAGGCGGGGTACGTGAAGTACGGCCTCGACCCCCAGGAGGCGGCCTTGCGCGACGGCGGGCGTCCCGCGACGGGGAGCCCGTGGGGCGTGGAGCCCGAGTCGATGTGGGGCCGGGTCGGCTCCGGCGAGTCCCCGCTGACCGGCGGCGGCCGCCCGCACCCCAGCCTGCCCGGCGACTACCCCGCGTACTACGCCGCGATCGCCGACGCCCTGCGCGGCACCGGCGAGAACCCCGTCACCGCGCTCCAGGCCGCCGCGGCCCTGGACGTCCTGGAGGCCGCGCGCCGCTCGGCCCGTGACGGTGTGGCGGTGACGCTGTGACCGCCCCCGCCGCTGCCGCTCCCGCCGAAGCCCCCTCTATCGATGAACTGGAGTCCCAGGAGCGCCGCCTGGTCCTCCCCCGCTTCACGTACGACGACGCGTGGGCGCTCGGCAGCCTCTTGGTGGAGCTGGCCCGCGAGCGCCGCGCCCCGGTGGCGATCGACATCACCCGCGGCGGCCAGCAGCTCTTCCACGCGGCGCTGCCCGGCTCCACCCCGGACAACGACGCCTGGATCACCCGCAAGCGCCGCGTCGTCGAACGCTACGGCTGCTCGTCCTACCTGGTCGGCGCCCGCTTCCGCGCCAAGGGCACCACCTTCGAGGCCTCTTCCCGCCTGGATCCCGACGCCTACGCGGCCCACGGCGGCGCGTTCCCGCTGGCGGTGGAGGGCGCGGGGGTCATCGGCGCGGTGGTCGTATCGGGGCTGCCGCAGGTGGAGGACCACGCGCTGGTGGTGGCGGCACTGGAACGGTTCATCGCCGTCTGATCCCCCTCGGCCCGACAAAAAGCGGCCCCGCACGGAACCGGGAAGTCACCGGATTCTCGTGCGGGGCCGCTCACAGCGCGTGCGCCGTTCAGACCGCGTGCGCCGTCAGACTCGGTTCAGGGTGTACGTACCCGTACCGTCCTGCCTGCCGCTGGAGTACTGGCGTATGGATTCCCCGTCCGCGTACCGGTCGTGGCCCATCATGGAGCCGGTGTACTTGTTCTGCACACCGATCTTCGAGCTGCCGGGTACATCACGGTAGATGTAGAACCGCTGGAGGTCGTCCTCCCTGCAGGGGGACTCCATCATCAGGGGCGTCTGGTCGGTGCCCGCGTTCTGCGGGAAGATGTTGGCGCACGACTGGTTGCCCAAGTTCCACAGGGTCGCCTCGATGACCCCGTCGCGCTCCGTCACGTTGCACAGGCGCCACTGGTCCAGGTTGCCGCTGAAGATCGTCGAGGGCCGCAGGCGGACACTGTCGGCCCTGAGGAGCGGCCCGCCCCAGGAGAGGGACTTGCCGGGCACGGTGATCCTGTAGAGCTCGGACCCGCAGCTGAGATCGGCCTTCGCGATGGGCGCGCCAGCCTTCGCGCCGGGCCCGTCGGCCTTGGGCTGTCCGGCGAGCTTGGGCTGTCCAGCGGCCTTGTCGCCGGTGGCGGCCTGGCGCTGCGCGACGCGGTCGCGCTTCTGCTTCGCCGTAGGCGGCACCGCACCCGCCGGGCGATCGGCCTTCGCGGCGGGCGAGCCGCAGTCGAGGAGGCCCTGCGCCTTGGCCATGATGCTGTTCGCGGGCACGCTGTCCTGGCAGCGCACCGCGCCTTCCTCCATGGTGGTGAAGGTGGTGAAGTTGCCGCCGCCGGGGCCCTCGATCCACTTCAACGCCCAGCCGCCGCCGCTCTGTTGGACGCGGTTGCAGTTCAGGCTCGCGTACGTACCGGTGACCTTCTTGGTGCCCTTGTAGACGCCGTAGTAGCCGGCCTGGTTGAAGTTCCACGTGACCGCGTTCGACTCGGTGCTCGTGGAGGAGGCGTCGATCTTCACGTCCAGACCCAGGCTCAAGGCGGCGTTGGTGAGGACCGCGGTGGCGAAACCGCCCTCGACACTGCCGTTGAGGCCGACGGAGACCGAGACGACCGTCTGGGTGCTGGTGGTGACGACATGGTTGCCGGTGGTGCCCTCGGTGACGAACCAGCCCTTGAAGTGGGTGATCGTCGGGGAGACTTCGGTGGACTTGATGTACGGCTTGCGGGTGCCGAGGTCGGCCGCCGTACAGGTGTCGCCGGGCTTGGCCGTCGTCGCGGCGGCAGCCGACTTGGCGGTGGGTGCCGACTTGGCGGTGGGTGCCGCGGCCGCCGGTGAGGCGGCGAGGCTCATGGCGGTGACCGCCAGGGTGGCCGCCGTGGCGGTCACCGCCGTGAATGATCTGCCGAAGCGGCTTACGGGCCCTATGGAGCGCAGCATTGCCTGTTTCCCCCTGGTGCTGGTCCTGTGTGTGCGGTCGGGGGTGAATGTAGCGGCCACAGGGGGTGGTGGCGTGAGCCCCGAACGAGCCACAAACGATCACGGAGGGGCTGGTTCCGCCCCTGCGGCGGCCATCGGGGCTGGTGGGGGG
>NZ_WMBF01000568.1:0-3659 GCF_019400875.1 Streptomyces anatolicus
CCCCTCAAGTGGTGGGAGCCGCCCCCGAAGCGGAGGGTGGGAAGGGACGACCAGGAAGGCGCAGCTGATGAACGACACCCCCGGCGCACAGGACCGGCAGGACCCGACCACACGTCACCCCCGGCCCGAGTTCCCCCAGCAGGACCAGGAGCCGCCCGGCTGGACGGGCGCCATGGACCCGCCGCCCGACCACGGCGAGGAGTCGTACCGAGGCAGCGGCCTGCTGAAGGACCGCAAGGTGCTGCTGACCGGCGGCGACTCCGGCATCGGCCGGGCGGTCGCCCTCGCCTACGCACGCGAGGGCGCGGACATCGTCTTCACCCATCTGCCCTCGGAGGCGGGCGACGCCAGGGAGACGGCGCGCCTCGTCGAGGACGCCGGACGGCAGGTCTTCGCCGTGCCGTGCGACATCCGCGAGGAGGAGCAGTGCCGCAGGCTCGTGGAGCGCGCGGTGACGGAGTTCGGGCGGATCGACATCCTGGTCAACAACGCCGCCTACCAGATGTCCCAGCCCGAAGGCATCGGTGACATCTCCACCGAACAGTTCGACCAGGTCGTACGGACGAACCTGTACGGGATGTTCTGGCTCTGCAAGATGGCCGTGCCGCACATCCCGCGCGGCGGATCGATCATCAACACCACGTCCGTGCAGGCCTACAAGCCGAGCCCGCACCTCCTCGACTACGCCATGACCAAGGGCGCCATCGTCACCTTCACCCAGGGCCTCGCCCAGATGCTGATCGACGACGGGATCCGCGTCAACGCGGTCGCCCCGGGCCCGGTGTGGACGCCGCTGATCCCCGCGACGCTGCCGGACACCAAGGAGTTCGGCAAGCAGGCGCCGATCGGGCGCCCCGCGCAGCCCGCGGAGATGGCGCCCGCCTACGTCTTCCTCGCGTCCGAGCACGCGAGCTTCATCACCGCCGAGATCATGAACGCCACGGGCGGCACGCCGCTGCCCTAGACAGACAGCGGATCGACAACGGGACGGGAAGAGGACGGAAAAGAGGTGGCCGGTATTTGGTGGAACGCGCTGCGCTGGGAGGTGTCGGCCCTGTGGCAGTCCGCGCGCAGGGCCGTGACGACCTCGGGGCCGGAACGTGACACGACGGTCCAGTCGCTCAAGGCGGCGGGCGCCGCGGTGCTCGCCTGGGCGCTCGCCGGGTGGTGGTGGAGCGCGCCGATGGCGCTCCTCGCCCCCTGGACGGCGCTCTTCCTCGTGCAGAGCACCGTCTACCGCTCGCTGCGCTCGGCGATGCAGCAGTTCGCGGTGGTCATGGTCGGCACGCTGCTCGCGGCGGGCGCCGCGGTCCTCACGGGGAACAACACGCTGGCGGCCATGGCACTCGTCCTGCCCGTCACCGTGCTCCTGAGCACCTACGCCCGCTTCGGCACCCAGGGGATGTACGCGCCGACGGCGGCGCTCTTCGTCCTCGCCTACGGCACGTACTCGGGCTTCGACATCCTGCACCGCCTCTTCGAGACCCTGGTCGGCGCCGTCATCGGCATCGCGGTGAACGCCCTCATCCTGCCCCCGGTGCACGAGCGTGACGTGCTGCATCTGCGCAGCCGGCTGCCCCAGGAGAGCGGCGACCTGCTGCACGCCGTCGCGGACGGCATCCAGGAGAAACCCTTCGACCCGAAGAAGGCCCAGGGCTGGTACGACCGTGCGCAGCGGCTGACCGACCTCGTGACGGATCTGCGCACCGCGCGGCGCTGGTCCGACGAGAGCTACCGCTTCAACCCCGGGCGCAAGCTGCGCCGCTCCGTGCCCCGCGCGCCCGCGTCCGACTGGGACTTCGCCTGGGACAGGATCACGGAGCACATCAAGACGACCGTGCGCACCCTCGCCGAGACGGGAGAGGACAGGCCCTCCCTCGCCGACCTGCCGGAGGACGCCCCGGGCATCCTCTCCGAGCTGCTGCGGGCGGCCG
Organism: Streptomyces anatolicus; assembly: GCF_019400875.1. Taxonomy (NCBI): domain Bacteria; kingdom Bacillati; phylum Actinomycetota; class Actinomycetes; order Kitasatosporales; family Streptomycetaceae; genus Streptomyces; species Streptomyces anatolicus. Next base: position 1,935 of record NZ_WMBF01000568.1, read on the forward strand.
GGGACGTGTGCGCGCTCGACGAGAGCGGCGCCCCCGGATCCGAGGCGGGGGAGCGCCGCGGAACGGCGCGGGACCGCCGCAGCGCGCTGCGCACGGCCCAGGAGGCCCATGAGCGGCTGACGCTCCTGCTGACGGACAGCCGCTCCCGGGTTACCCCGGCCCTCGGCGGCCTCACCGCCGACACACAACGCCTGCTGAGCGACCTGGCGGCCCTCGCGGGGGACGCGGAAGGCTCGGACGCCGACAGCGCCGACACCGCGGACCGGTGACAGGCGCGTACGTACGACTCCTGTGGCGCACGGCGCGAGATTGCTGTGGGCTGAGGAGGTGGAAGTCCGCATACGCGGAGGCGCCGGCCACCACGGGTCGGCACCGGACGAGGAGGCATGACGTGGCCGTACGCCATCAGTTGGTCAAGAGGCCGCCCTCTGAGGTGTGGGAGGTGCTGGAGGACGGACACCGGTACGCCGACTGGGTGGTCGGCACGCACGACTCCCGACCGCTCGACACACGGTGGCCGGAGGTCGGCTCGCGCCTTGAGTACACCGTCCGGCTCGGCCCCTGGACGGTGTCGGGCCACACCGTGGTGCGCCACCTGGACAGGCCGAACCGTCTCGAACTGGAGGCCTACAGCGGGGTGCTCGGCACCGCCCGCATCGCCATCGAGGTGCGCCAGTGGGGCGCCCACACGCTGGTGATCGTCGACGAACATCCGCTCCAGGGGCCCGGCGGTGTGCTGCACAACGCCGCGGTCGACGCCCTCATCCAGATCCGGCACCGCAGCATGCTGAGCCGCCTGGCGGAGCTGGTCGAACAAGGCGGCTCCCCGGCTCGCGCGCAGGGCGAACCGGCCACCGAGTCCTAGAGCGCCTTCTGGCCATCGCAGAGCGCTTTCGGACGAGCGCAGAGCGCCTTCGGGCAGAGCAGAGCGCCTTCGGGCAAAGGGGAGTGGACATGCCGGACGCAGTGGTGATCGGCGCGGGGCCCAACGGCCTCGTGGCGGCGAACGTACTGGCCGACGCGGGCTGGAGCGTCGAGGTCCTGGAGGCCCAGGACCACCCAGGAGGCGCGGTACGCAGCGACCGCGGGGTGCACCCCGACTACATCAGTGACATGTTCAGCGCCTTCTACCCGCTGGCGGCCGCCTCGCCGGTCCTCGCCGCCCTGGACCTGCAGCGCGAGGGACTGCGCTGGGCGCACGCCGAGCACGTCCTCGCCCACCCGCTGGCGGACGGGCGCTGCGCCGTGCTGGACCGCGACCGCGCCCTGACCCGCGACTCGCTGGACGCGTTCGCCCCGGGCGACGGCCGTGGCTGGGACCGGCTGTGCGACATATGGGACCGCCTGCGGGAGCCGCTGATCCAGGCGATGTTCACGCCGTTCCCGCCGGTGCGCCCCGCGCTGGGTCTCGCCGCGCGGGTCAGGGCGGGCGGCGGGCTGCGCCTTGCCCGCTCGCTCATGCTGCCGGTGCGCCGGCTGGGCGAGGAGGAGTTCGCGGGCGACGGCGGACGGCTGCTGCTCGCGGGGAACGCCCTGCACGCGGATCTGGCGCCGGAGGCGGCGGGCAGCGGCGGCTTCGGCTGGCTGATGTCCATGCTGGGGCAGACGCACGGCTTCCCGGTGCCGGTGGGCGGCGCGGGCGCCCTGACGGACGCCCTCGTACGGAGGCTGGAGCGCCTGGGCGGGAACGTGCGCTGCGGCGAGCGCGTCACCGAGGTGGTGGTG
>NZ_WMBF01000569.1:0-3659 GCF_019400875.1 Streptomyces anatolicus
TGCGTGTAGATCTCGGTGACGGGCCCCGCAGGCACACGCGTGGTGAGCGCCACGAGAACACCCCGCTCGACGGCATCCGCGACGGCGGCGACGAACTCCGGCGTCGCGTTGCCCGCACCGGTGGCGACGAGCACGATGCCCTGGGCCCCCGCGCCGACCGCCGTCTCCACGAACAGCGGGTCGGCGTCGACGTGGTGCATGACCATGTCGACGCGGGGCAGCGAGGCGGAGGCGGCGGGCAACGGCAGCGGTTCGGGCCGCTCGGGGCGGTGCGCTATCGAGACCTTGCCGAAGCCGACCTTGCCGACGGGCGGCCCGGAGGGGTCGGCGAAGGCGTCGGCGGCGAGGGTCTGGGTCTTCATGGTGCCGCGCGCGGCGTGCACCTTGCCGTCGAAGACGACCAGCACACCGAGGTCGCGCACGGTCGCCGCGGTCAGCAGCGCGTCATACAGATTGCCGGGCCCGTCGCCGTCCTCGGCACCGAGCGGCTTCTGCGCGCCGGTGAGGACGACCGGGCGGGGGTCGTGGTGGTGCACGTCGAGGAGGAAGGCGGACTCCTCGAGGGTGTCCGTGCCGTGGGTGACGACGATGCCGTCGACTCCGGGGTCGGCGAGCACCTCGTGCACGGTGTGCAGCAGGGTGAGCTGCTGGGCGGAGGTCAGCCGCGGGCTGTTCACGTTGAAGAGGTCGATGACCTCGGAGGTGATGCCGTGGGGTATCGCGGCCGTGGCCATGACCTCGCGGCCGGGGGCGTCGGCGGCGAAGCCGGTCCCCTGCCAGCGGCTGGCGATCGTCCCGCCGGTGCTGATGACGACGATCCTTCGCGCCTGCGCTTCCACGTCTGCGTACCTCCCAGGAATCAAGAGGTTCTACAGCCCCCCGAGCGGTGGCCGACCTCCACGCAACGATAGATCGAACACCGCGCAATGTGCTTGCCTAAATCCACCCTCCACGCAACACAAGAGGTGGATAATTGCGCCATGGACGATATCGATCGCAGTATCTTGCGCGAGCTTCAGAACGACGGGCGGCTGACCAATCAGGAGCTGGCCCAGCGGGTCGGCCTCAGCGCGTCCCCGTGCATGCGGCGCGTACGCCAGCTGGAGCTGGACGGCGTGATCCAGGGGTATCGCGCGGTGGTCGACCCGGAGGCGCTCGGCCGGGGCTTCGAGGTGCTCGTCTCCATCGAGGTGCGGCGCGACCGGGCGACGGTCGAGGCGTTCGAGGCGGCGCTCCAGGACATCCCGGACGTCATCGAGGCGTACCGCCTGTTCGGCAGCCCCGGCTGTCTGCTGCGCATCGCCGTCGCGGACCTCGCGGCGTACGAGCGCCTGTGGATCGAGCGGTTGACGGCGCTGGCGGGCGTCACGGAGGTCAACTCGCAGATCATCATGAAGCGGATCAAGGAGCCGAGGGGCCTGCCGGTGGACGGCTGACGGCCGACCCGTCACGGGGGCGGCGCCGGGCGCGAACCCGAACCCCCGCACCTCTTTGGTACAGACCTATTGACGGCTGGTCCAGTCCTTCCTAGCGTGACGCAACGCACCACGCACGCCTCCTCCCTCCTTCTCCCCCCTCGCACCCAAGGAGCACAGCGTGATCGGTCGGACGTTACGCCTGCTGGGGACCGCCCTGGCAGTGGCCTGCGCCGTACAACTGCCGGCCGCCGCGGCGGCTCCCTCCACCCCCTCCACTCCCCTCGCCGACACCTGCGCGGTCAAGTCGAAGCCCACGGGCAAGGTACTCCAGGGCTACTGGGAGAACTGGGACGGCGCCGCCAACGGAGTCCATCCGCCCTTCGGCTGGACCCCGATCACCGACTCCCGCATCCGCCAGCACGGCTACAACGTGATCAACGCCGCCTTCCCCGTGATCCGCTCCGACGGCACGGTCCTGTGGGAGGACGGGATGGACTCGACGGTGAAGGTCGCGACCCCCGCCGAGATGTGCCAGGCCAAGGCGGACGGCGCCACGATCCTCATGTCCATCGGCGGCGCCACGGCCGGCATCGACTTGAGTTCGAGCCGGGTCGCCGACCGCTTCGTCGAGACGATCGTGCCGATCCTGAAGAAGTACAACTTCGACGGCATCGACATCGACATCGAGACCGGCCTCGTGGGCAGCGGCAACATCAACCAGCTCTCCCCCTCCCAGGCCAACCTCGTCCGCATCATCGACGGCGTCCTCGCGCGGATGCCCGCGAACTTCGGGCTGACGATGGCCCCGGAGACGGCGTACGTCACCGGAGGCAGTGTCACCTACGGCTCGATCTGGGGCGCGTATCTGCCCATCATCAAGAAGTACGCGGACAACGGCCGCCTGTGGTGGCTCAACATGCAGTACTACAACGGCAGCATGTACGGCTGCTCCGGCGACTCCTACCCGGCGGGCACCGTCCAGGGCTTCACCAAGCAGACCGACTGCCTCGACAAGGGCCTGGTCATCCAGGGCACGACCATCAAGGTCCCCTACGACAAGCAGGTCCCCGGCCTGCCCGCCCAGCCGGGCGCGGGCGGCGGCTACATGTCACCGAGTCTCGTGGCCCAGGCGTGGAACCACTACAACGGCGCCCTGAAGGGGCTCATGACGTGGTCCATCAACTGGGACGGGTCGAAGGGGTGGACGTTCGGGGACAACTTCAAACGGTTGACGTAGACCGTGTCGGCCGCCCCCGCCACCGAGCGGTGCGCGGCGGCGGCCAGCTCCCGCCGGTCCGTGCCCCGCAGCGGGGCGTGCGCCGCGATCCGGACGGTCAGTCCGCGGGCGGCGGCCACGCGGCGCAGCGAGGCGGTGAACTCCTCGTCGCCGAGGAAGGCGGCCGCGGCGCTCGGGGCACCGCCCTGACGGTAGGCGACCGTCACCGGCCTCACGGGCGCGCCCGCGTCGGCGGCGGCCTGGAAGACGGCCCGCCGGAAGCGTCCGCCCCCGGCGGAACACCAGGTAGTCGCCTGCGGAAAGACGAGAACGGACGTACCACCACGCAAAACCCCCGCCAACTCCCTCACCACATGCGGGAGTTGGCGAAGGCTACCACCCCTGTCGATGAACCGAGTCCCCGCCCGCCGGGCCAGCGTGCCGATCACCGGCCACTGGCCCACCTCCCGTTTGGCGAGGACGCTCACCGGCTCGACGGCGAGCAGCGCGACGGCGTCGAGCCAGGAGATGTGATTGGCCACGACGAGCGTGCCCACGCCGCCGCCCCCCGCGCTCAGCCGCTCGGGGTGACCCGCCTCCAGACGCACCCCGAGCGCGCCGAGCGCCGCCCGCGCCTCGCCACGCAGGATCCGGGGGTCGGCGAGCCGGTCGCCCCGCGCGGCGGCCCGGGTGAGGGTGTACGTCAACGCGGCGTACCGGCGGGCGAGTTCGCCCAGTGGGACACGCGGTTCCGGGTCGGCGGCGCAGCTCGCGGGGCAGCCGCGGTCGACCGCCCACGGACTCGACGCACTCATCGTCATCGCCCGTCCTCGCCGAGGAAGTAGCGGCGGTGCCGTGCGCTGAGCCGTTCCGTGTCGAGCAGCACGAAGAAGTCCGCGACGTCGAACTCCGGGTCGTGCGCGGGGGCGCCGCACATCCACGCGCCGAGACGGAGGTAGCCGCGCAGCAGAGGCGGCAGGTCGGCGTAGGTGGGGCGCTCCGGGGCGGGCGCCGTGGGGGTCCAG
>NZ_WMBF01000570.1:0-3655 GCF_019400875.1 Streptomyces anatolicus
CGTCGGGCTGGTGGGGCAGGTCGGGCGCGTCGGGCGTGCTCATGGTTGTGGATCGTAATCGTTCAGGCGAGCGGGGCCGGGGGCTTGTGTTCGTTCACCACGGATCCCTTACCTTCTGCCTTCGCCAGGACGGGTCAGCGGGTCAGTAGGTGGTCGCGGGCATGGGTGCGGTACTCGGCGAGCAGGGTTGATACGTCCGCGGGGGTCAGTCGGCGGTAGGCGGCCGCACCCGGAGGGCGCCACCAGACAGGGTCAGGGCAGCGGAAGGCGTCCCGCCGAAGCTCTCCCCGCGCGACCTTGTTCGTCGCGGTCACCGGCATCCGGCCGAGCACCCGCACAAAGCGCGGAGCCATCTTCGTGCCCAAGTCCCCCTGCTCAAGGAGGAACTGCGCGAAGTCGTGCGGGTCGAAGCCCGCCCCCGGCACCGGTGCCACCGCCGCCATGACCTGGTCCCCCGCCACCGGGTCCGGCACCGCGTAGACCGCCACGGCCGCCGCCCGGGGATACCGGGCGAGGATGTTCTCGATCACCGCGGCCGCCAGGTTCTCGCTGTCGACCCGCAGGCGGTCGTCCGTACGCCCCGCGAAGTAGAAGTGGCCGGAGCCGTCCCGGTAGAAGAGGTCCCCCGTCCAGTACCAGCCGTCCCGCACCCGCTCGGCTTGCGCCTCCTCGTTGCGCCAGTACCCCTCGAAGGGGTTCGGGCCCCGGTTGACCAACTCCCCTATCACAGCGGCCCCGTTGAGCAACCGCCCGTCGGGCGAGAACCGCGCCGCCTCGCACTCCCGCAGCGTCACGGGGTCGACCACCGCGAGGTCGTCCCCGGGCGCCGCCCGCCCGATCGCCCCGGCGGGCGTGCCCGGGGTGCGCTGGATCGCCGCCCCGCCCTCGGAGGATCCGTACCCCTCCACGAGCCGCACCCCGAACCGCTCCTGGAACCGCGCCGCGTCCACGGCCCCCGCCTCCGTCCCGAACCCGATCCGCAAAGGGTTCTCCCGGTCGTCGGGCTGCGCGGGCGTGGCCAGGATGTACTGCACGGCCCTGCCCACATACGTGAAGTACGTCGCCCCGAACTTCCGTACGTCGGTGAGGAATCCGGACGCCGAGAAGCGGCGGCGCAGTGCCACCCCCGCACCCGCCGCCAGCGCCGGAGCCCAGTCCGCGATCACCGCGTTGCCGTGGAACATCGGCATGCAGATGTAGTGGGTGTCCTCCGCCCGGACGCCGAAGTGGGCGGCCAGGGAACGGCCCGCGGCCGCCAGTCGGCCCTGGCTGCAGATCGCCGCCTTGGGGGCGCCCGTGGATCCGGAGGTGAAGTAGAGCAGCATGCGGCTCGCGGGGCCGACGGTCCGTGCGATCTCCGGTGCGGCGTCGGCGTAGGGCGCGAGCAGGTCCTCGTATGCGGGGGTGTCGGTCACCAGGGTTCGTATGCCCGGGAGTTCCAGGCCGTCGAGCAGCGGCAGGTGCGCCCGCTCGGTCACGAGGATCTGGCAGTCGGTGTGCAGGATGTCGCGGGCCAGTTCGGCGCCGCGCCGGGTGGGGTTGATGCCCGCCACGGCCGCGCCGGAGAGTGCTGCCGCGCTCAACCACTGCGGGTATTCGGGGGTGTTGTCGAGCAGTACGCCGATGTGGGGTTCGCCGTGGCTCGACAGGAGGTCGGTGAGGAGCGCGGCCCTGGCCGCGGCGCCCGCCGTCATCTGGTGGTGGCTCAGCACCCGGTCCTCGAAGCGCAGACCGGCGCGGTGATCGCCCCACCGCGCCTGAACCAGTTCGGCGACCGTGCTCCCCTCGCTCTCCCTCGCGTCCGCACCGCTCTTCATGGCCGCGCACCATAATTGATGGGCCGTCAGTTATGAAGAGGAGTACGAAGAGGAGGTGGACATGGAGCGGGGAGCCCTTCGCGCACTGCTCAGAATTTGACGTCCGAGCAGGCGTAGAACGCGTTCGCCGTGTCCGCGATCGTCCAGACCGCGACGATCACGTGGTGCCCGCTGCGACCGCCGGGGATGGTGCCGCTGTGCGAGAGGGTCGCGGGCGGCTGCTGGCTGTTGTACGGGACGCTGAGGAACGGCGTGGTGTCCAGGGCGGCCCTGGTCACCGGCTTGCTGTCGTCCCAGCCCTGCTTGGTGATGTAGTACTTGAAGTCCGTGGTGCGGTGGCGCGCGGTGAACTGCCAGCGGAACGTGTAGCTCTGACCGCCGCTCACCGACGTCGTGGGCCAGGCCCCGCCCGAGGGTGTCCTCGGCGAGTTGAGCTGGTTGAAGCCCGCTATGCCCGCCGAACAGATCTTGCCGTCGGCCGGTCCGCCCGCGGGGAAGCCCTTGGGGCCCTCGACGCTCTGCGGTTCGTACTGTATGGAGCCGCAGTTGGTCACCACGCCCTTGGCGCAGTTGATCTGCCTGCTCGCGGGCAGATCCGTGTAGCCGTGGCTGCTGGCACCACCGGCGGAGAGCGCGAACGCGCCGACCGTCGTGAGGCCGACCATGGCCGCGTACATCTTCTTTTTTCGCATGTGCCGCTCCTGACCGAACGTGGGGGTTCCGTGGGACGTGCGCGCACTGCGGTCTAGACCAAGTCTCAGGCTATTGCCGTTAGTTGAACATGTCCATACCAACCGCGCAGAGCATCCGTACGTACGGTCGAGCAGGCCCCTTCCGGCTTACCGGTGCCTCCGCGTCCCGTCTTACCGGTGCTCTCCGTGGCCCGTGTAGAACGCCACCGTCAGGTCCTTCACCAACGCCTTGCGCTCGTAGTCGTCCAGCTCCACCAAGCCCCGCGTGGTCAGCCGCGTCACGGTGTCCTCGACCGAGTCGACCACCGAGGTCAGTACGGTGTCGCGGTGCCGTGCGTCGAGCGCGGCGACCCGGCGGCGCTGCATCGCAGCGGCCACTTCGGGGGCGTACTCGATGCGGGTCGGCTGGGCCGAGAAGACCTCGATGCCGACCGCCTCCGCGTCGGCCGCGAGCGCCCGGGTCAGCGCCTCGGCGACGGCGTCGGCGTCGCGCAGGGTGGGGGCGGCGGGCAGCGCGGGGGCGTCGTCGTGGAACGCGTCGGCCGGCAGCCGCGAGAGCACCCGGGCCGTCGTCGCCTCCACGCACTCCCGCAGGTACTCCTGGTGGTCCTCCACCGCGAGCGTCGCCCGCGCGGTGTCCTTCACCCGCCATACGACGAGGACGACGACGCGCAGCGCGACCCCGCCGCGGTCCACGGCGGGCATCGGCTCGCTCCTCCAGTGCCGCAGGCGTACGTCGACGCGGCGGCGCAGCAGGAGGGGGTTCACCCACATCAGGCCGGTGCGGCGGACGGTGCCGCGGTAGCGGCCGAAGAGCTGGACCACCCGGGCCTCGCCGGGCGCGATGGTGTTGAGGCCGCACAAGGTGAGGAGCGCGGCGAGGATCACCACGATGCCGGAGACGATCAGCAGCGTGGACCCGGCGCCCTTGTGCTCGGAGGCGACGGCGGCCCCCGCGAAGATCAGGCCGACGCCGCCCGCGAGTCCGGCCAGGCCCCCGAGCAGGGCCAGCCCGCCGCTGACGTTGTGCGCGGGCCGCTCCCGGACCTGCGGTTCCGGGAGGGACGGTATGTCGGCCTGGTCGGTGATGGAGTCGGTTGAGGTGGCGTCGGACATGGAGGGCTCCCCGTTCCGTTCGGTGGTGCG
>NZ_WMBF01000057.1:0-22040 GCF_019400875.1 Streptomyces anatolicus
GGGGCAGCCTCCACTCGCGCTCGGGGCTGCGTACGGGGCGCCACCCCCACTCGGGGGGCCACCCCCACTCGGGGGGCCACCCGCTCCGCCCGACGTCGGCGCCCCGCACGCCGGGCAGTACTGCGCGGAGGCCGAAACGGGGTCGCCGCAGGAGGTGCAGGGGCGGGTGAGCGCGGTGCGGCACTGTTCGCAGTAGGCAGAGCCGACGCGATTCTCGAACCCGCAGGACTGGCAACGCATGACATCGCTTCCTCATCCCCACGCTAGCACTCCGCACTCCCCTCGGCGCGCTGGAGTCACGCCTCTGACCTGCGGATTCGCGCCAGTCCCCGACCGTCCCACCTCACGCCCGCTGAACGCGTACATGACATTGTTACCCGACCGACCCACGACGTTCACACGGCCGTACGCACATCCGTGCCACCCTCCCGATGGTTGATCGGTCAACTCGCGTAGACCGCACGCCCCTTGAAGCACTTCGGGAAAGGACACCCCCCACATGCCCGCCCCCCGCGTACGCCGCTGGAAACCCCTCGCCCTGACCGCCGCCGTGCTCGCCGGCATCACCGTGCCGGCCACGGCCACGGCCACCGCGTCCCCCACAACGGCCCCGGCTCCCCTGGCGGTTGGCGCCTATGACGACACGTACTACAAGGACGCGCTCGGCAAGACCGGCCCCGCGCTGAAGTCCGCGTTGCACACGATCGTCAGCGACCAGACCAAGCTCTCGTACGACCAGGTCTGGGACGCGCTGAAGACCACCGACCAGGACCCGGCCAACAGCGCGAACGTGATCCTGCTCTACACCGGCACCTCGCGGGCCAAGAGCGCGAGCGGCGGCGACCAGGGCGACTGGAACCGCGAGCACGTCTGGGCCAAGTCCCACGGCGACTTCGGCACGGCGACCGGCCCCGGCACGGACATCCACCATCTGCGCCCCGAGGACGTCACGGTCAACAGCATCCGAGGCAACAAGGACTTCGACAACGGCGGCGGCGCGGTCGCCGGGGCGCCGGGCAACCTCACGGACGGCGACTCGTTCGAGCCCCGGGACGCGGTCAAGGGCGATGTGGCCCGCATGATCCTCTACATGGCCGTGCGCTACGACGGCGAGTCCGGCTTCCCCGACCTGGAGCCCAACGACAAGGTGGACAACGGCAGCGCGCCCGCCATTGGCCGCCTCTCGGTCCTGAAGCAGTGGAACGACGAGGACCCGCCGGACGCCTTCGAGAAGAACCGCAACCAGGTCATATTCGACAAGTACCAGCACAACAGGAACCCGTTCATCGACCACCCGGAGTGGGTGGAAGAGGTCTGGTGACCTAGCTGTCCGTCACCGCCCGCCACCGCCCTCGAACTCCTTGGGCGGTGGCCCACCGCCGGTGTCGGCGAAGAACTGCCAGAGCGTGACCAGTGCCACCGCCTGCGCGACCAGGTAGGCGAGCTGGAGTGAGAAGTACCGCATCTGGTAGATCGACAGGAGCAGGCCGACGCGGCTCTGCCAGAAGCGACGTTCGCCCTGGAAGATCTCCAGGTCGAGGGCGATTCCGGTGAGGGTGAGCACGGGCAGCATCGTCACCACGATCAGGACCAGGTCGCCGTGCCCCTGGTCTACGGCGAAGTTGCCCAGGGCCTCGGGAACGGCGGGCAGAGCGAAGGCCGCGGCGACGGCCAGCGCCTTCACCGGGCCGCGCCGTCCCGGCAGGGAGCGCCACAGTGCGCCGAGCACGAAGCCCGCGCCCGCCCAGCAGGTCTGCCAGAGGAGGAAGCCCTCGACGGTGTCGGGCAGGCCGAAGCCGTAGTACAGGTTGGCGCGCCACTGGTCGCCGCGGATCCATCCCGACCAGACGACCACCGCGCTCGCCGGGATGCCGAAGAAGCAGGCAATGACGGCGGCCCTGCGGCCGTTGTCCCACCAGGTGTCGCGCGGGCCGAGGGCGAGCGCCACGTCGACGACCGAGACCTGGGCCGGCAGCCGTCCGGTGGCGCCCGCGCTGTCGGTCCAGGCGTGCAGGCCGCGCACCTCCTGTTCGAGCAGGCGGCGTTGGAGTATGTCGTCATCCGACTGGCCTTGGTCGAGGCGGCGCATTTTCGCGTGGATCTCGCGGTAGCGGCGGGCCCGGCCGAGGATGTCGGCGCGCCGCGCGGCGGTGACGGTGACGCCGAGCCGTTCCTTCGAGGGCGAGGACTCCAGGACGCGGTGAAGCACGGCTCTGCGCGCGCCGAGGGCGATGACCAGCCGCAGGGCCGCCATGTTGAAGAAGATCCATAGGGCACTCAACACGGCGTTGTTGGCGAAGTAGCCGAGGCTCATGCCGACGATGACGGGAAAGAAGAGCAACAGGAGCCGCCGCCCCTCGGGCTCGTCGGCGAGCGAGCCGGGGGGCGGGGCGGCGCCGGGCGGCGGCGTGATGGTGGTCGAAGGCCGCGCAGCAGCGCCCCTCAGCGCCGCGAAGAGGGCGAGGCCGGTGAGGAGCCATACCGTCAGCCACCAGTTCTGGCTGTTCACGATGAACCACGTGACGTGCCCGCGCAGTTCGCCGCGGTGCTGGAGGCCGTACAGGGCCTCGGTGTGCCGGCTCAGCCAAGCGGCGCGCTGCCAGTTGCGTTCGACGGCCAGGAAGTAGCACGCGCCGACCGCCAGGGTGAGGGCGACGATCACCGGGCCCGCGTACCGCAGCAGCAGCTCGCGCGTCACCCCCGGCGTCTTCCCGCTCGGCGGGATCAGATCGCCCTCGCGGGCCAGGCGCCAGGCGGCGGCGGTGAACGCCAGAAAGGTCAGCGCCTGGGCGCAGCCACCCGCGACGCACAGCGAGGAGAACGCGAAGTACGACGTTCCGCCGCTGATGTCGAGGTCGTCGGGCAGACCGAACAGGTCTGGCTGGAAGGCCACGCCAAGTACGGGCACGGTCAGCGCCAGGGCCGCTCCGACGATGGGCCGGGGCGGCCGTCCGAAGGCCAGCAGCAGGACGGCCGTACAGACCGAGGCGGCGAAGACGAGGCGGGGCTCCCTCGCCGTCCACAGCTCGTCGTCGCCGAGGGCCTTCAGCCAGCGGAGCGCGATGGTGTCGCCGTCGAACACGAGGGCGGTACCGGCCGAGACCCACGCCCAGTCACCGAGCATCCGCGCGGAGCGGAGTTCGAGGGTGCTCGCCCCGGCGCGCCGCCGTAGCCGGGCGGCCGCGTACAGCATCAGCCCCGACATCACGAACGTCCAGGCCAGATTGCCGCCGTGGTGGAAGTTGGCGAACAGGAAGCGGTCGTCCTGCGCCGCGAACGAGCGCTGCCACCCCGGTGCGATCCGTACGGCGACGGGCGGCGGCGCCTCCTCGCCCTCGGGGCGCCACACCAGCGCGGTGGCGCCTTCCCGCGTGGCGGGCTCCGGCCGGGCGGACTCGGCTCCGGGGGCGCCCGGGTCGACGAGGATCTTCGTCCAGTTCACGCGGTGGAGTCCAGGGGCCGGTTCGAAGAGGAGCCGCCAGCGGGCCGTGCCTTGCTCGACCTTCCAGGGGCCGAGCGTGAACTCGCCGTTGTCCTCGTCGATCCAGGAGAAGGTGTCCAGCGTGACCAGCAGGCCGCCCTTCTCCGCGGCCACCCGTGGGCTTCCCTTCGGCCGCCACTCGTTCCACCAGCGGTGCTGCGTCGCGAAGGGGCGGGCGACGCAACCCATGGCACGGCGGTATCCGCTCGTGTCCTCGCTGAGCAGCAGGGACTTGGCGTACCGCCAGGAGTACGGGACGTGGACGGTCAGCCGCGCGCTCACCTTGGTGTGGACGGTGCCGCCGTGTGCGAGGCGGATGGCGGCGCTCGCCTTGGCCTTGTCCAGGCCCGCGGTGGCGCACCACCGGTCCACCGGCTTCTCGCGTACTCCCCCGGGCTCCGCCTCCGCTCCGGCCGGGGCGGGCCAGAGAACCGCGCAGAACACGACCAGCAACAGCACCGCGCGTGTCCTCAACAACCGCCCCCTGAAACCGAGTCACCGCCCCAGCCAGTCTCCAGGAACATGCCCGCTTCCGCGAGGTGGCCAAGCGGTGATCCAGGGTAGGTCGCGGGAGCGTCTAGATTGGGGCTTGATCGTCGAACTACCTGATGTAGGTCCCAGGAGGCTCCGTGTCAGAGAACGACCCCCAGCTCGGCTCCGCCGCCGACGTCCGCGCGCGCATCGACACCAGCAAGCCGCACTCCGCACGCTTTTGGAACTACTTCGTCGGCGGCAAGGACAACTACGAGAAGGACCGCGAACTCGGCGACCACATCAAGGAGATCTTCCCCGGCCTCGTCGACGTGGCCCGCACCAGTCGCCAGTTCCTCGGCCGCGCGGTGCGTCACCTGGCGATAGAGCAGGGGGTGCGGCAGTTCCTCGACATCGGCACCGGGCTGCCGACGGCGGACAACACCCACGAGGTCGCCCAGCGCGCCGCCCCGGACGCGCGCATCGTCTACGTCGACAACGACCCCCTTGTCCTCGCCCACGCCCGCGCCCTGCTGACCAGCACGCCCGAGGGTGAGACGGCGTACATCGACGCGGACCTCTACGACCCCGAGGCGATCCTGCGGGAGGCCGCGAAGACGCTGGACCTCTCGCGGCCGGTGGCCCTGATCATCCTCAACACCCTCGGCCACGTCGCCGACCACGAGCGGGCCCGCGACCTGGTGGACCGGCTCATGGCCGGTCTGCCGTCCGGTAGTTACCTGGTGATCAGTGACTCGACGGCCACCAGCGAGGGCATGATCGCGGCGTCGAACGAGTACAACAAGAGCGGCGCGATCCCCTACTACGTACGCGACGTCGAGGAGATCGGCGCCTTCTTCGACGGCCTCGAACTGCTGGAGCCGGGCGTCGCGCAGGTCACGCGCTGGCGCCCGGACGTGGAGGACGCGACGACGGTGGACGCGTACGGCGCGGTGGCCCGCAAGCCGTAACGCCCCCGCGTCCCCGGTCCCTCCCCTCGCCAACTCGGGCGCCCCGGCGCGCCCGCCCAACGGAAGGAAGCAACGGCATGGCCGTCATCTACAAGACCGAACTCAAGCCGACCAAGCTGGAGCTGCTGACCTCCTGGCTGCCTTCGCGGCCGTGGTACCTCGGGTCGGATGAGCCGGCGCTGGTCAAGGCCGGCGGATTTCGGCTGGATGATCCGGAGGGCGCGGTCGGGATCGAGTTCATCATCGTCACCGACACCTCCGGCGACCGTCCGACCACCTATCTGGTGCCGCTCACCTATCGCGGCGCCCCGCTCGACGGGGCGGAGCACGCGCTCGTCGGCACCATGGAGCACGGGGTGCTGGGGCCGCGCTGGGCCTACGACGGCTGCCACGACCCCGTGCTCGCCGCCCAGTTGCTCGCCCTTGTCGAGGGCCGGGTCCAGGCCCAGGCCCAGAGCGTCAGTGACGCCCTCGACCGCGACATCACCCGCTCCTACGCCGGTGACGGCTCCCCGCTCACCCCGGACCTCACCACTGCCGTCACCGACGACCAGGAGAGCACGCGGCTGCCCGCGCCGCAGGGCATGACCTTCCGTCTCCAGCGCGTCCTGCGCCCCGCCCAGGACGACGCGCCCGTCGCACCGCCCGAGGCGATCGGCCACGTCGCCGGGGTCTGGCAGACCCCGGACGGCTCCCGCGAGCGAGGGCTGTTCGCCGTCCTGAGCGCCTGAAGCGTGTCAGCCGTCTCGAAAGCACGCCCTGGTAGCAGAACTCCGGAAGGCACGCCCTAGTCGCAGAACTCCGCCTCGATCACCGCGTCGCTGTCCCCGGACCAGTCCCCGTTGAAATTGAAGGCCAGTGAGTGGCGGCCGTCGGCTGTCGTGACGGCCTCCGAGGTCCAGCCGGTGATGCCGCCGTGGTGGCCCCAGACCGTGACGCCGCAGCTCAGCTCGCGCTCGGCCAGGCCCAGGCCATAACGGACGCCAGGGAGCCCCTTGGCCTCGACGGTCGTCTTCATCTCGGCGAGCTGCTTCTTGGGCAGCAGCTCGCCGCGCACCAGGGCCGAGTAGAAGCGGTTCAGGTCGGCGGCGCCGGAGATCATGTCGCCCCCGCCTCCGGCGCGTGTCGGGTTCAGTTCCGTGACGTCGTAGCTCGGGCCCTCGGTGGAGTCGGCGAGCTTCGCGTAGGCCCGGCTGCTCGGCCTGGGCACCTTCGGGTTCGTACCGGGGACGGAGGTGGCGTGCAGGCGGAGCGGTTTGATGAGGCGGTGGCGGATCTCCTCTCCGTATGAGTTGCCGGTGGCCTTCTCGATCACCATCGCGGCCAGGGAGTAGTTGGTGTTCGAGTACTTCCAGGAGGTGCCCGGGGTGAAGTCGGGCTTGTTCGCCATGGCGTACTTCACGTGCTGGTCGAGGGGGACCGTGTCGTAACGGGTCCGGAAGAAGGCGTCCTTGAGGATGTATGTCCGCACGAACTCTTTGTCGTCACGGTAGTTGAAGATGCCGCTGGTGTGGTTGAGGAGCTGGCGGAGGGTGATCCGACGGCCGTCGTGGAGGTTGCCCCGGACCACGCCGGGCAGCCATTTGTCGACCTTGTCGTCCAGGGACAGGCGGCCCTCCGCCTCCAGCTGGAGCAGCACTGTGGCGACGAAGGTCTTGGTGATGCTGCCGACCCGGAAGTGGTCTTCGGTCGAGCGCGGCCGCCCGGTCGTGAGATCACCGACACCCGAAGTGCCTTTCCAAGTACCGAATTTGTCCTTCGCTTGCCCGACGACACCGGGAACGCCGCCCTGCACAGCAGCGTCCATCGCTTCCCGTGTCGCACTGTGGTCGCCGGTGGCCGGCGCGGAGCCGGGGACGGCCACCGCGCCGGCCGCGAGCGAGGTCGCCGTGAGAGCGACAGCTCCCACCAGTCCGAGGCGCAGGCTGCGGGTTGCTCTCATGAGTGGGTAGGTCCTTCCGTCGAGGATCGTTGATCTTCGACGGAAGGGACACGGCGGCGGAGGAGCGGGTTGCCTGCCACTGAGCGGGTTGAGCGCTTTCGCGCCTTGCCGGGCACCATGCGGCTCAGCACAGGCGGCGGACGTAGATGTCCGTGGTGCGGTCCGGGTGGTCGGGCACCAGATTCGTGGAGTCCGACTGGAACGCCACCCGGCAGCCGCCCCGCGCCGGGACCGGGGCCTCCGCCCCGTAATCGGGGAAGCCGCCGTCCGCGGCGACGCTGACCCGGCGGGTCGCCGCGAGGCCCTGCTGCCGCAGATCGCGCAGGTAGGCCGCCGAGCCGCACCCCGGCTCGGCGGTGGCGCAGGCCCCCGTGGTGTACGCGACGTACCGCCCGTCGGGGCTGATGCGCGGCGACCTCGCCGCCTTGTCGAGCGGGCCCCCGTCGGGCGCGGTGCTCGCGAGGACCGTGCGGCCGGTGTGGAGGTCGTGGACGAAGACCTCCCACAGGGCGTAGGGGTGGTTGGCGGGCTTGCCGTCCCGGTTGGTCACGTACGCGATGAAGCGCCCGTCCGCGCTGAGAGACGGCTGCCCGTACCAACGGCTGACCGGCGCCGGGTCGCCCGGCGTGTGGTCGACGACGTCGAGTCGGCCGGTGCGGCGGTCGCGTACGTACACCGCGCTCGCCATGTTCACCCTGCTGTCGTCGTACACGCGGAAGGCCACGCGGCGCCCGTCCGCGCTGAGCGTCACGTCACTCAGGAGCGGCCCAGGGGCAAGGGGTTCGCTGATCTGCTCCGTGGTGCCGCGCTCGCGGTCGCGCAGGTAGAGCGTGGCCTTGGAGAAGGGGGGCCCGGGCACCTCGACGTACCCGAAGAAGGCCGCGTAACGGCCGTCGCCACTGAGCGCGGCGAGGCTGGAGCGCCGGAAGGCCGCGCCGTCCGGGCCGATGCCGACGAACTCGGTGCGGCCCTCGCGCAGATCGCGTACGTAGGCGTAGTCGCCGTCGGCGGGCCGTTCGCCGGGCGCCAACGCGGGGTCTTCGGAGGAGAAGCCGACGACGCGGCCGTCACCGCTCAACGCCCCGTACCAGGAGCCCTCTTGGCTCTGGCTGCCGTCGTCGGCGACACCGGCACGGGTGAGGGAGCCGGTGCGGCGGTCGCGGACGAAGACGTCACCGCGGCCGTTGGTGTCGTCCGGTATCAGGTTGGACGCCTCGGAGTCGAAGGCGACGTACCGGCCGTTGTGGCTGATCTCGGGAGCGATGGAGCGGGCGTCGCCCCGCGTGCCGTCGGCCGCCGTACTGATGATCTCCGTACGCGGGGCGGGGGAACGCCAGTGTGCCGCGGCAGGCGCCGGTGCCGCGCCGAGGAGGGGCAGCGTCGCGGTGAGCGTGACGGCCGCCGTCACGACACGTCTCCAAGTGACCATGTTCATCCCTTCGTGGCCGGCCGCATCAGACGCAGCAGGTTGCCGTGGTAGATCTGCTCGCGAGCGGTGTCCGTGAGGTCCAGTGTGTCCAGGACGCGGATCGTCTCGCGGATGAATCCGGGACCGCCGTCCGGATCGAAGGGGCAGTCCGTCCCGAACAGGACGTGGTCGGTGCCGAAGAAGTCCAGGCCACACCGGATGCCGATGGCGGAGCCCGAAAGTGCCGTGTCGGCGTAGAAGCGGCGGAAATACTCCAGTGGCGGACACGGCAGCGCCGTGCTCCGCAGCCGTGCGAGGTCATCTCCCGAGGTGCGGCTGCCCAGTTGTTCGCTCCAGCCGAGCCGGATCCGCCCTTCGAGGGAGGGAATCATCGCCCCCACGTCTCGTACGGCCAGCCGAGCGCCCACCAGATCTCGTACCGGGAGGTGTCCTCGATGGCGTAGTCGGCAAAGCCCACGCCCCGGGTGGGGTGCAGCTAGATGGGCAGGTCCCGCCGGGCCATCTCCACGAGCCAGCCGAGCACTTGGCTCAGCGGCGGCAGCGACGACGTGTCCGCCGTGCGCCCGGCAAGCTCCCAGAACGCGGCGCCGCCGGAACCACCCGCGATGCAGTTCGACGCCTACCTGCCCGAGCCGTGCCACCATCTCGCTGTTGCAAGTCGGGCAGATCCGGGGGATGGGATCGGTGGCACCCCAGCGAGGCCAGCCGCCGACTTTCCAGCCGGGTGCGCCGGCCGACTCGCTGTCGTAGAACTCCTGCGGGTACGACGCGTAGGCGCTGCCCACGGCCGTCTCGGCTACCTGCCACAGGCTCCAGTTGCCGCGCTGCTCCTGGAGTTCCTTGCTCAGCTCAAGGTGGTCGGGGTATTCGGTGACCTGCTCCGGGTTGAGCAGGCCCCGACCCGCAGCTCTACGTCTGCCCGACGGCGGTGGGCGTGGCCGGGCCGGGCGGGCGTCACTGGCCGTCATGCCTCCTAGCCGCCCGGTCGTGGCGGCGAAGGAAGTACACCAAGCGACCTGCCGCGGCGATCGCTCCGGGGCCGAACAGGAAGAGGGTGAGGGCGATCATCTCGGTGTCTCCCACGGTGGCCCAGAGGAAGAGCCCCACCATGGCGAGCAGCAGACAGAACAGCCAGCCCGCGTGGGCCCGCGGCGCCGTTTCCCGGTCGAATGGGGGCATCAGCCCCAAGATCACGCCCATGACCGAGACGGCCAGGAAGAGCGCGGCGGTACTGACGAACGGGACGAGCAACAGAGCGAACAGGGCGGTGCCCGCTACCGCTCCGCCAAGCCGGGACCAACCGCCCTGGCCCCTCAGAGCGAGGATGAACCCCACCGTGCCCAGCAGCGCGATGATGGCCAGCATGTGTGTCCTCCGGTAGCTCCACGCTCCACGGCCCTCGTGTGTGCGCCCTGCCGCGGCAGGTGGTGACGACGAGACGCGCGCTCGCCCCAGGCGCGCGGCGGTGGCCGCGCGCCTGAGGCGAGCATGGTCCATCAGGCTAACCGCTGTGTTCGGGGGCCCCCTCCAGATCCTTGTCGGCGCAGAAGTACGCCCGCTTCGGGTTCGTACCGGGGTCGGACGGAGGAACCGAGGTAATGCCCCACGGGTTTCCGCTGTGACCGCTGTCCGAGGTGCACGAGCCGAACGGATTGGCCCACAGCGGAGCACCGCTGCCGGGGTCGGGGACGCGGCTGAACCGCACGAAGTCCCCCGTCGTCACGGGTCCCTTCGAGTCGCGGGAACCGCCGTCCAAGTCCATGGCCTGGTTGTTGTGGTACAGGTACTGGTCGGGCATGTGGCTGGAGCGCAGCACGGGGCTGTCACCGCGCTTCTTGATCGAGCCGTCCGCGCACGCCTTGAAGTTCAGCTCCTGCCAGATGGGCGGAGCCTGGCCGAAGACCGACCCCGCGACGGGCCCGGTCGCGCCACCTGTGTTGAACATGGCCTGGAATGATTCCGTGGCGATCTTCACGACCAAGGGGGAGAGCCGTTTGTCGTCGTAGACCCGCTGCTGCCAGCGGTCCATGGCCTTCGACGCGGACTTGGCACCGATCATGGGCCGGTAACCGATGGAGCCGCCCGAGGTGTAGAGCGCGGCGACACAGGTGTTGTTGTCGGTGAGCTCCGGCGCCCGGCCCGCGAAGGCGTAGGCGCGGCCGGGCATCACCCCGGTCTTGGTCGGATCCGCCGTGGAGTTGCGGCCGTCGTGCTCGTTGAGGTCCTTGGTCGTGTATGTCAGGTCCGGCGGCTCGATGCCGTAGTCCTGGTGGAGTGCGGTGAAGAAGTCCATCAGGTACGACGGCAGGTGCGTGTCGCCCGTGCGGTTGTCGTACTGGACGGCCTGGCTGCCGTCGACGATCTTTCCGTCCTCGCCCACGACGAAGGACACCTTGGCCTTGGAACGGATCTTGTAGCGGCCGTCGTCGGTGTCGAAGTGCGAGGGCTTGGTCGCGCTCGTGGGCCGGTCTTTGTGGCTGTTGGCGAACCCGATCCACCGTGCCAGGCTGCTGCCGTCCGGGTGGTTGACCGGATCGGTGCCCGCGCGTTCGATCTCGGCCTTCCACCGCTCCATGGCGGCCTTGGTCTTCGGGGCCAGGCAGCTCGCGTACAGGTCCGTGCCTTCGCAGTCCTTGATGGCGGCGGTGTCCGAGGCGAGCTTGTGCCCCCAGTCGTAGAGCTTCTGC
This sequence comes from Streptomyces anatolicus, assembly GCF_019400875.1. Classification (NCBI taxonomy): domain Bacteria; kingdom Bacillati; phylum Actinomycetota; class Actinomycetes; order Kitasatosporales; family Streptomycetaceae; genus Streptomyces; species Streptomyces anatolicus. Next base: position 10,982 of record NZ_WMBF01000057.1, read on the forward strand.
CGCGTCTCGAACGGCGAGCTGACGATCCAGGAGCTCTTCTCGTCGCCGTCGATGTTCTGGTTCTCGTCGAACAGGCCCACCGCGTCCACCGTGTGCTCGGCGTACTTGCCCTTGATGGGAGCGACGGCGATCGCGTCGAAGGCGATGTCCTCGTCTCCGGTGCCGTCGCGTGTGGTGGTGCTCAGCCTCACCTTGGGGGCGCCGTCGAACATGAAGGCGCCGAGGTTCACCCAGCGGTTCTTGCCGCCGCCGCCCATGTTCTTCTGGTCGATGATCCGGGTCCGCGTGCCCTTGGCCGTTTCGATCTCGTACTTCGCGTACGCGGTGTGGGCTCCGTGGTCCGGCAGGTGCACCATGACCTTCGCGGGGCCCTTGACGTCCTTGGTGAACTTCCAGGTGCCGGTGAACTTGAGGCGGTTGCCCTTCTGGTCGTTCTGGCGGGTGTGGCCGAAGTAGAAGTGGGCGCCGAAGCCCGCGCCGAGCTGATGGATGTCGACCTTGGCGGGCCACACGGGGACGAGGGTCGTACCGTCGTGGCCGAGGCCGGCCTCCTCCGTCACGAAGTCGAGGCTGAAGCTGCCGTTGTTGGCGAGAGGAGCCATGGCGCACCCTGATCTGACTGGCGTCGTGCCCGCGGGCAGGTCATCGACGATCAGGGCATTGGCGGGCAGGCCGGTGGTGTTGCAGTTTGGCGGGTAGGCGGTGCCGTCGGGCTCTTCGGCCCAGTCCACGGGGAAGCGGGTGAAGTCGTTGCCGCAGGAGTAGTCGCACTTGTCCTTCCACTTGACCGACTTGTTCCACCAGCACTTGAAGTCACCGCGCTTGCAGGGGCCCGCCCCGTCCTCGTTCTCCGCCCCGTCACCGATCTTGCCGGGGTCACAGTCGTTGGCGGAGGTGCAGAACACGCCCTCCGGCGGCTTGACGCGCGCGCGGTTGTACTTGGCCGAGCCCTCGACCTGGGCGCTGCCCTCGGTGCCGTTCCACCATGCGGCGCGGAACGCGGGCACCATCGTGCCGGGAGCTTCCATGAACGCCGGCGGGTGCGCGGCAAAACCGAGGACCTTCTCCTGGTAGGGCCAGTCCTGCGGGTGTGCGGCGTCCGATGCGTCCTCGTCGCCGTTGCTCTTCTCCATGAAGGGGTCGCGTCCGGCGTCCCACTCCGGGTTGGCGGGGTTGTTGGCCCAGCCCACGCCCCACGGCTTGCCGTCGTTCTTGTTCGGGTGGAATCCGGCGTTGTACGCCCACAGGGCGAAGGACCAGTTCTCCAGCTTCGCCGAGTCGCCGTCGTTGACCTTGAGCCCGGCCTTCCTGGTGTCGTTCCACTTGGAGGCCAGGATCTGCAGGCCTGCGGCCACGTTGGCGCTGTAGTCCAGGGCGACAGCACGCTGCTTCTCGTACGGCCAGGCAGTCCCGCCCTTGCCGTGCTCCCGGCCCGCCATCCGCATGTGGTCGGTGACCTGGGTGATGCCGTAGCCGCAGTCGGCTCCGTTCCAGTTCACGTCCCAGTCGTTGTCCGGGTTCCCGTCGTAGTAATCGATGCCGTAATAGTTGCCGATCAGCGGGTTGCCGGTGACGCCGGGCACCGTGGAGCGGGAGGCCTGCCACATGTTGGACTCCTGCGTGGTGACGCCGAGCATCACCTGCGCGGGCACGTTGCCGCCGCCTTCCAGGGTCGGCTTGGGGAAGAGCGTCTGAGGCCTGTAGGCAGGCATGCCCAGGTTCTTCCAGTTCGCCGGGCGGCTGGCGTGCTTGTCGAGGTTGCCGCGAACTGCCTGGTTGACGGCCCATTCGACTTGGCGCGGCTTGGGCTGCGTCGCCTGATTGCGCGGATCGTTGCGGGGTACCGAGCAGACGCGCTCCGACTCCACGATCTCGTTCCGGCCGGAGACGCCGGCCCGAAGGCCCGCGCTGTTCGCGGCCTTGCCGCCGCGGCGTGCCTTGCCGTGCGGAAGCGCGGGGGTGCGCTCGTTGCCCTGGGCGCTGAACAAGGCGCGCCGCTTGCCGGGCTCCACGGTGAACGCGACCTTCTTGCCGCTGTCCAGCGCGGTCAGCTTCACGTTCACGGGGCGGGGGCCGGCTGCCGCGTCGGCGCGGATCAGGGTTCCCTGCCCGTCGGTCCACGCGGTCTCGGTAAGGACCGCCTGACCCCGGGTGGAGACCAGGGCGTCCTTGGGCGTCCCGGCCAGCCTCCGAACCGTCCCGGGCAGCTTCGCGCTCGGCCGGGTCTTGCCCGTGACATAGACGGTACCGCCGCCACGGGTGAGACCGGTTTCGGTCAGCGGGCCTGTGGCCAGCACCTTCGCCCTGTTCTTCGCCAGACGGGGCGTACCGGCCTGACCGGAGGTGATGCGCTTTACCCGAGTCATGGCCGTCGTGCGGCCACCAGGGGCCTCGGAACGGCCCTTGTCCGTCGCGGTGTTCTTGCCGTGCGCCCGCTGCCGGTCCAGGAAGACCAGGCCGCCGTCGGCGTCCGGGGTCAGTCGGTACGGTACGGCGTCCGTGCGCACCAAGGGGGTCTGCTTGCCGTCGCCGTCGACCCGGACCACCTGTGCGCCCGCGGCGGCCACGATCGCGCCGCCCTTCGCGACGACGGCGGACGTCACCTGCCCCTTGGTCTCGACGGGCTTGGACAGCTTTCCTGTCACCGCGTCCAGCCTGGTGAGCCGGGTGGCGCCCTTCTCCTCCCCGCCGGACTGGGTCAGGACGGCGCTCTCCCCGACGCCGCAGCCCGGGTTGTAGTACGACAGCGATACCTGAAGCGGAAGCTTCGTCACCGCTCCCGTCTCCAACTGCACGACGGCAGCGAACGCACCGCGCGCCATCAGCTCGGGCTTGTTGGTGAACGTGCGCGGCGCGTACACCACCACGGCACGCTTCCCCGAGCCGGTGACGCAGGCGTTGCCGATCCAGGCGTCCGTGTCGAACCCCGGCTCGGACAGCGACGCCGTCGTCTTCCAGGCGTAGCCGTCCTTCTCCCGTGCCGTCAGAAGGTGGAAGCCGTGGGCGTCGCTCGTCGTCGCCCAGGCCCGGTCCCCGGACTTCTTGTAGTCGCCGCCCAGCAGGGACTTCCGGTCTCCCGGCGGCACCGTGTCGGGCTGTTCCTTCGCCGGTTTGGGCATCGTGGCTTTACTGCCGACCGGCGCTTCGGGCGGATCGTCGGCCCAGGCCGCGCCCTGCAGCATTCCCCCCAGCACGGCCCCGGCGGCGATCGCCGCCAGCGGAGCCCGTGCTCTCCTGCCGATTCTCACTTCGTCTCCTCGTCGTGGTGGGTCGCGCGGGCAGCACGACCGCGGCCCCCGCATGCGTGTTGCGCTGCCGGGGCCGGATAGAAAAAGAGAGATACCGGCCGTGGCGGCCGTGTGGTCAAACGGCAACCGGGGCCGGCATCTGTGGCGGGGCCTCCACCGTCATCGCTCGGTGAGGCGGCGAGAGTTCTCCTTCACCCCTCGGTGAAGCGGGCGGAGGATTCGCCTCGGTCCGCCGGGAGAGCGAGGCGCGTCAGACCGCCCTCGCCTTGGCGACCGCGTCCTTCGTCGCCTTGGCGGCGTCGTTGAACTCCTCCAGGTGTTCCGCGATGGCGGCACGCTGGATCTTCGACTCCGCGTCGAACCACGTCCGCTCGACGTCGTGCTCATCGCGGCAGGCAACGTCCGCCTTCGCCGTGGCGATCTCCTCGGGCGTCACCTTCTCCGGGTCGCCGAAGGCGGGGTCGTCACTGGCGTCCAACGGCTGCTTGTAGTCGTAGCCCTTGCCCTTCATGCAGGACGACCACTTCGCGAACGCCTCGGCGACCTCGGGGACCTCCTTGGACTTCACGAAGGACTCACCGTTGATCTGCTCGACGATGGCGGGTGACTGCGCGTCGGGAACCTTGCCGTCGACCTTCTGCACACAGCCCTTCAGCGTGGCCTCGTCGGCACCCGACTCGTCGACGGCCCCGGCTTCCATCGCCTTGTCGTACGTCTCTTGCTCGCCCTTGTCGGGGTGGTAGCCGCGCTCGGCGGCGAGTTCGCCGTCGTGGAGGCCGTAGCGCCAGTCGGTCAGGGTCTTCCCGCCGAGCTCGGGCAGGTCGGGAGCGGGCTTCCAGGCGTCGAACCCAGCAGCGCTCATGCACTGGTCGATCAGCTCGTCCCGGGACGAGGTGACCACCTTGACCTGCGTCTTCGTCGGCATGTACGACTCAACGGGGAGGCGCCAGGTCGCCGGGTCCTCCGGGTCCCCCACGTAGGCCCGTGCGACCTGCGCCTGGGCGCCGGCGCTCCGCACGCTCGACTCGCGGTCCCCGTCCGATGCGGCCTGACCGGTCGTGAGGTACATGCCACCCACCCCCGCGGCGACCGCGAGGATCCCGACCGGGACAATCGTCTTCCCTATCAGCTTCATGCTCTTTTCCCCCCTCTGCTCCGAGCGCACTACCTGGTCCACTTGAACGACGCGTTGTTCTTGTAGACGTTCCGGAACCAGGCGATGCTCTGACCCGGGTTCATCACGTCCTGCGCGCCCCTGTAGCCGGTGTGGTAGTACACCCGCGCCTTGTACTTGTAGTGCTCGTTCTCACCCGACGCGGCCCGGTTCTTGAGCTTCTTGTTGGAGCCCGGCCACGGATTGCTCGCCCCCTGAGGGCAGAAGCGCAGCGCGGACGTGACCCCCACGACCCCATCCGGCACGTCATTGAAGTTATAGACGCTGTGGCCGATGTTCCGATAAACCCCGTTCTGGCCGCGCTCGTACCAGAGATGGAGCTTGAACTTCGAGTTAGAGGGGTCCTTGCACGCCTGCGGACTGTAGAGATTGTCCGTGTCGAGGGCGACGGCGGCGGGGCTCCCGGTACCGATGACGACGGCCGCGAGGCCCGACGCCAGCGCGACGCCCTTCCCCAGCCTCCGTCTTCTCGTTTCCCTGCGCATTCGGTGTCCTTTCAGCGTTGAACTCCCCTGACTGCCCCCGCAGTCAGTGATTTGCACGCTCCAGAGTTTTGCAATGGGAACGTACGAACGATCACCCTAGGCATGGCGGGACACCGACAACAGACCGGTCATCCCCCTTGGCTCATTTGCACACCAGGGCGTCACGAGGCTCTGCGAGGCCCCACCACCCGGCGCTCCGCCCGCCCCTTGGGGCCCTCACCCATCAGCAGGTTCGGTGAAGATCGCGTGCGCAAGGCGCCGGGTTGATCCAAGTTGGCCTAAACCAATCCGAGGCATATGCCTGCGGTGGGGAGGCGGCCCCTACCAGCAGAAGCCAGGCGAAATCACGAGGGAGAGCAGCACCGCCCGTGCCTCACCGGGGAGCCTCCACAGCCGCTCCACCGCGGGCCGGTGACCGCTCCGGCTTCACGTGAGCTTCACAAGTTCGCGCCGCGCGTGGGACCTTGGCTCCGAATCACTCAGTACGCCTTTGCGGCGAGACCTCTCATGCCGTCACGGAGTGAAGGCGACCGCTAGTCACCCACTCACACGACGTTAGTTGATGGCACAAGCAAATCTGTTCTCGTGTGCGGGTGCGTCGTGGTTGCTCGCGCAGTTCCCCGCCGGGCCGCAGTGTCAGTCGGCAGTACGCTACCGCTGGCCCGTCCGGGTGTATCTCCGCCCGGACTCCGCGTGCGCCGCCCGCGCTTCGCTCCGACTCACAGCGAGCAGCGTGAGAGCTTGGGTCGCATGATTCCTCCCCCACCCCCGGACCAGCACCCGGATCCGGCCCCGGACCCGGAGCCGGACCCGCGCCGCACCTCAGGTACGCAGCCCGGCGGGGGCGTGCCGCCGGGCGAGAGTCCGCCCGCGGACGGCGGCATGTCGGAGACGGGGCCCGCCCACGATCCGCCGAAGGGATGGTCGAAGGGCCCCCTCGCCCTCATCCTCGGCCTCTCCCTGCTGATCGCCGCGTTCTTCCTCGTCTACGCCCTCGTCCTGCTGCTCTGACACCGCCACCGCGGCCCCGTGGTCCCAGCGCAGCTCCGCCCAGACCGTCTTGCCCACCTGCCTCTCCACCACCCCCCACTCCGCCGCCAGCGCCGCCACGATCACGAGCCCCCGGCCCGACTCCCCGTCGGCCTCCGGGGGTTCTGGCGTTCTAGGGGGCATACGTTCGGCGCGCGTATCGCTCACCTCGATACGCAGCGTGTCCGTACGGAGCGTGTCCACGCGGAGCGTCAGGCGCAGCTCGAAGTCGCGGCCCGGCACACGGCCGTGCGTCGCCGCGTTCGCCGCCAGCTCGGCGACGATCGCCTCCGCCGTGTCGGACAGTTCACTGTCGTACGCGATGCCCCAGCCGTCCATGTGAAACCTGGCGAGCCGCCTCGCGAGGCGGGCGCCCCGGGGCGTGGCGCTGAGACGCTGGGTGAATTCCCGCGCAGTGGTCGCGGGTTGGGCTTGCGTTGGCATGGCGCCCACCGTGGCCCCGCCGCGACCCGTGCACCAGCAACCAAACCCGTACGCTCCGTCAGCGTACGAGTACAAAGGGTGGACACGGCGGGTAACCGTCCGTGACCATTGGGGCGTTGGCGGGGATCGGTACACGAGCGTCGGGGGTTGCCCGAGATGTCGTCAAGCAGTAAAGAGCCCGAGGCGTCGGACGGTCTGAAGACCTTCGGCGCCGTCCTGAAAAGCTTCCGCAAGCGCGCGGCGGTGACCCAGGAGGAACTGGCCGTCGAAGTCGGCTGCTCCTCCCACTTCCTGGCCTCGATCGAACAGGGCAGGCGGTTCCCGCCCCCGGGATTCGTCGATCGCTGCGAGGCGTCACTGGACGCGTTCGGTACGTTGCGCCTGGCGGCGAATCAGCTCACGCGGAAGCCGGGGCTTGCCAAGTGGTTCCGCCAGTGGGCCGAGATGGAGCAGGAGGCGATCGCCCTCTATACGTACGAATGCCGGGTGATCCCCGGTCTGTTGCAGACCCCGGCATACGCTCGCACGGTGTTCGCCAACCGACTTCCGCCCCTCAGCGACGAGCAGATCGGGGAGAAGCTGACGGCTCGCATGGAGCGGCAGCTTGTACTCATCGAGCGGCCGAACACGGCGTACAGCTTCATCCTGGAGGAACACCTGTTCCTGCGCCATGCGGGCGGGCATGACGTCACCATGGAACTCATCGACCATGTGCTGGCGCTCGCCGAGCGCAGGAACATCGAGGTGCAGATCATGCCGCTACAGCGGGAGAGTCATGCCGGGATGGACGGTCCCATGCGGCTGCTCGAGACGCCGGAGAACAAGTGGTTCGCCTATGCGGAGGGGCAGCGCAGTGGCCAGCTCATCTCCGACCCGCAAGAGGTCAGTGTGCTCCACATGCGGTATGCCAGGATGCGCACACAGGCTCTCTCGTTCGAAGAGTCTGTGAATCTGCTGAAGCGGCTGCGAGGAGCATGATGGGCACCCCCGAACTGGCCTGGTTCAAAAGCAGTTACAGCGGCGGAGACGGCGACGACTGCGTAGAAGTAGCCCTGAATTGGCGCAAGTCGAGCTACAGCAGCGGCGGCGACGGAGACTGCGTAGAGATCGCCCCCTGCCCCACCACCATCCACGTACGCGACTCCAAGAACCCCGAAGGGCCCCAGCTCGCGCTGGAGCCCCGGGCCTGGGCGGAGTTCTTGGGCTACGCGTCCCGCGACTGACGCTGGGCCGCGACCAGTTCCCTGGCCTCCTCGTCCGTCGCTACCGACGGCGGGGAGCCCTCCAGGGGCTGGCGGGCCGTCTCCTTCATCGCGGCGACCGCGAGGATGCCGACGAGGCCCGCGAGCATCGTGTAGAACGCGGGCATCAGGTCGTTGCCGGTCGCGCCGATCAGCGCGGCGACGACCAGGGGCGTCGTACCGCCGAAGAGCGAGACGGAGATGTTGAAGCCGATGGACAGGGAGCTGTACCGCACGTCCGTGGGGAAGAGGGCGGGGAGCGACGAGGACATCGCGCCGAGGTAGCAGACCAGGGCGAGGCCGAGGATCAGCAGGCCCGTGAAGACCGCCACCGTGCCGCCCTGCTTGATCAGCAGGAAGGCGGGGAGGGCGAGGACGAAGAAGCCGACCGAGCCCGCCATCAGGACCGGCTTGCGGCCGATGCGGTCCGAGAGGCGGCCCACGGAGTTGATGAGCGCCATCAGGATCAGCATGACGATCACGATGGACATCAGTCCGCCGGTCTCGCCGAAGCCGAGCTGCGTGAGGTACGTCGGCATGTACGAAAGCAGCATGTAGTCGGTGACGTTGAACGCGGCGACCAGCGCGATGCAGAGCAGCATCGCCCGCCACTGGCCGATGAAGGAGTCCTTGAAGGACTTCTTCTGGCGTTCGGCGGCGGGGCCCTCGCCCTCCTCCATCTTCTGGAAGGCGGGCGACTCGTCGAGCTTCAGCCGCAGGTAGAGGCCGATGAGGCCGAGCGGGGCGGCGACGAGGAACGGGATGCGCCAGCCCCACGACTGCATGGCGTCGTCGCTGAGCAGCATGGTGAGCGTGGTGACGAGGACCGCGGCGACCGTGTAGCCGATGAGCGTGCCGAACTCCAGGAAGGAGCCCCAGAAGCCGCGGCGCTTGTCGGGGGCGTACTCGGCGATGAAGGTGGCGGCGCCGCCGTACTCACCGCCCGTCGAGAAGCCCTGCACCATGCGGCAGAGGACGAGCAGGACCGGGGCCCAGACGCCGAGGGTGGCGTAGCTCGGGATGAGGCCGATCGCGAGCGTGGCGGTCGACATCATGATCATGGTGAGCGCGAGGATCTTCTTGCGGCCGACGCGGTCGCCGAGCGGGCCGAAGAACATGCCGCCGATGGGGCGGACCAGGAAGGCGGCGGCGAAGGTGGCGAGCGAGGAGAGGGTCTGCGCGGTGTCGTTCCCGGAGGGGAAGAACTCCTTGCCGATGATGACGGCGAGGTAGGCGTAGACGCCGAAGTCGTACCACTCCATGGCGTTGCCCAGCGCGGTCGCCTTCACCGCGCGTTTGACCTGCGCCTCTTCGGTGACCGTGATGTCCGACTGGCGCAGGCGCGGGTGCTTGCGGCGCTGGATCGCCCGGAAGAGCGCGCGGTGCCGGGCGATGGCCTCCGGAGCGGGCTGTGCCGGTGTTTCTGGTGCTTCGGGCGCGCTCACGGTGTCTCAGTCACTCTCTCGTCGGCGTCGACGTCGGCCTCGGCACCGGCGTCGGTCGTTCGGTGGGGCTGACGGTTGTTGATCATCCTTCTGCCCTGCGGGCGTCGATCAACACTGCCAGTCGGCGGACGGGAACGTGCCCGCTGATAGTCCTCGCGGCGAGGGCCGCAAGTCCCTGCCACGAGGGACTTGAGACCCGGTTACCGCTACGACTACCGCTACCGCTGCCGATGACCGGTTCGCGTCCGACCACGGCGAGGTCAGTGCGAGACCGCCCACTGCACCCCGTGATGCCGGGGCTCCTCGATCTCGTCCAGGAGCGCCACCGCCAGATCCGCGTGCGATATCCGGCCCTGGCCCACCACCGTGCCGACCGCGCCCCGGTAGCTCCCGGTGGCCTCGGCCTCGGCGTTCAGGTCCATCGGGGGGACCACCATCAGCCAGTCCAGGCCCGTCGCCTCGGCCCGCAGCAGTTCGAACTCCGCGACATGCCCCTGGGAGAACGACCGGTACTCCTCGGGGAATTGGGGGTCGTCCATCGCCCGTACGCCCGGCGAGACCTCCAGCGTCGTCGCGATGCCGAGCACCAGGAGCCGGCCCACCCCCGCCCGGCCGAGGCCGTCGACCAGTGCCCGCGCGGCCGAGGTGAAGTACTCCTCGGACGGCAGGTCGAGGCGGACGGTGGCGTTGATCGCCGCGTCGTGGCCCTCGGCGGCCTCGGCCACGGCGTCCGCGTCCGTCACATCACCGCGCACCACCGTTACCGCATCCGAAGCGCCGAGGTCGGCGTACTTGGCCGGGTCCCGCACCACCGCCGTCACCCTGTGCCCGCGCCGCACGGCCTCCGCCACCGCCGCGCGCCCGACACGTCCGCCTGCGCCAAAAATCACGATCTTGCTCATGTGTTCCTCTCCGCACCGCCCGTTCGGGCCGGTCGAGGAGGACGGTAAGCGGGAGGTGGCCGGTTACTTCAACGGAACCGGTTCTATCGTCGGGGCATGACCGCACCTTTGAGCGCCGATATGTTCGACCCGCACTGCGGGCACCGCATGCCCATCCGGGTCGGTGACAAGTGGAGCGGCCTGATCCTGCGCTGCCTGGAGGACGGGCCCCGCCGGTTCACCGAGCTGAAGGTGCCGCTCAAGGGCGTCGCCCCGAAGGTCCTGACGGAGACGCTGCGCGCGATGGAGCGAGACGGCTGGCTCACCCGGACCGCGTACGACGAGAACCCCCCGCGTGTCGAGTACGCCCTCACCGAACTGGGGCGCTCCCTGCTCGCCCCGATGGACGTGGCCTGCGCGTGGGCGCGCGAGCACCTCGACCAACTCCCGCGCCTGTCCGGGCCCGCGCGTCCGGCCCCGGACCACTGACCCGAGGGGCCCCGCGCCCGGCGCACTCCTGTGGGGGATCGCGCACGCCGAGCGGATCGGCGAGGCTTCTGCACAGTTCACGGAACCCGAGGAGCCTCCATGAGGAAAAAGTTCTCCGCACTGCTCGTGGCGGCGGCCGCCACGGCCGCCGTCACGGTCCCGCTCTCCCCCGCGCACGCGGCCGACGGGTACGACCGGTGCCCCGACGGCTACTACTGCATGTTCTCCGGCCTCGACGGGACCGGCGACATGATCAAGCTCCGGGGCAACACGCCGGATCTCGCGGCATTCGGCATGAACGACCGGGCGAAGTCGGACTGGAACCGGACGGCCTCGACCATCTACCTCTGGTCCGACGCGCACTACACGGGCTGTACGGCCGTGACCTCCGCCGGCCCCACCGGCAAGGGCAACTTCTTCCCCACCTACCAGGACTTCTTCAGCTCGGTGCAGTTCGACGGGCCGGGCGGGCCCAGCTGCGGCACGCCGCCCGGCGAGGACCGCTGACTTTCCGACAGGGGGAGGTAGAAGAGGGGGTAGAAGGCTGACGGTCGGTTAGAGGCGGGAGGCGTGCGGGGGAGACATCTCGGTACGCCCCCTCTCGTACGCCCCGCCCGTACGCC
>NZ_WMBF01000571.1:0-3649 GCF_019400875.1 Streptomyces anatolicus
GCTGATGAGGTGGCCCGGGAGATCGAGAGCGGGGCGCTGCGGGGCGGGGAGCGGTTGCCGACGCAGCGTGCCTTCGCCCGGCGGCGGGGGATCGCCAACTCCACGGCCATCCGGGTCTACGGAGAACTGGCGCGGCGGGGTCTGGTCGTCGGCGAGGTGGGGCGCGGCACGTTCGTCAGGGCGGCGGCGCCGCATCCGGGCGGGGCGGCGTTGACGGAGAGGGCGGAACCGGAAGGGCGGGCGGAGCTCCCGGAGCCCCCGGAGTTCCCGGAGTTCCCCGTCAATCTGGAGCTGAACTACCCCGTAGTGGAAGGCCAGTCGGCGCTGATGGCGCGCGCCCTCGCGCCTCTGTCCCGGCCGGACGTGCTGCTGGAGGCCACCCGTACCGCAGCCCCGGACGGCACCCCCGACGCACGTGAGGCCGCCGCCTCCGTGCTCGCCCGCGGCGGCTGGCGCCCGGAGCCGGGGCAGGTGCTCTTCGCCGGGAACAGCCGGCAGGCCATCGCCGCCGCGCTCTCCTCACTCGTCCGCCCGGGTGGCCGCGTCGGCGTCGAGGAAGTCACGTATCCCCTGGTGAGAGCCATCGCCGACCAGCTCGGCCTGCGGCTTGTGCCGATCGCCATGGACGAGCAGGGCATGCTGCCCGCCGCGCTCGCGGACGCCCACCGTGGTTCTCCCCTCGCCGCCGTCTACGTACAGCCGACCCTCCAGAACCCGCTGTCGATCACCATGGGGGAGGCGCGGCGGCTCGAACTGGCCGAGGTGGTAGGCGGATTGGGGTGTCACGTCGTCGAGGACGGTACGTGGGGGTTCCTCGCGCAGGACGCGCCCGCGCCGCTCGCCGCGCTGCTGCCCGAGCGCGTCATCCTCGTCGACAGCCTCTCCAAACGGCTTGCCCCCGGCCTCACCCTCGGCATGCTCGCCGTGCCACCCGCCCACCTCGATGCCCTCGCGCGCAGTCTGCGGTCCGGGGCGTGGACCGCGGGGGCCTTCGGGCTCGAGGCGGCCGTGCGGTGGGTCGGGGACGGGACCGTGGAGACCCTGGTCGCCGCCAAGCGGGCCGACGCGGGCGTGCGGCACGAGATCGTGCGGGCGGTGCGGGGGCGGCTGGCCGCGGCGGGGGTGAAGGGACGTATCCGCACCGACCCCCGCTCCTACTACTGCTGGTGGGAGCTGCCCCCGCCGTGGCGCGCCGAGACCTTCGTCGCGGCGGCGGCCGCGCGCGGCATCGCGGTCACGCCGGGCCCCGCCTTCGCCGTCGGTGGCTACCGCGCGGCGGACGCGGTGCGGATCGGGCTCGCCTCGCCGCCTACGGACGTCCTCGCGGCGGCGCTGGACACGCTCGCCGCGCTGGCGGCGGAGGGGCCGCAGGCCTAGCACCGGCCGGGGCTGGGGGCCTTCGGCCGGTGCGGGTGCGGGTGCGGGTTTCGGGTCACGGGCGCCGGTTCATGCGCGCCGGTTCACGCGCCCCGGACGACCGCGATGTCGAACTCCAGTGTGACCTTCGGGCTGATCAGGGCCAACTCCCCCTCCAGCGCCAGTGGCTGCGCGATCACACCCGAGCTGAACGTGACCCTCCAGGTGCGCGCCGCCCTCCGGGTCGTCGGGGTCATCCGAACTGGCCGGGCTGGTAGTCGCCCGCGGGCTGCTGGGTGATGACGTTCAGCCGGTTGAAGGCGTTGATGAGGGCGATCAGTGACACTAGTGCGGCGAGCTGGTCCTCGTCGTAGTGCTTGGCGGCGTCCGCCCACGCCTCGTCGGTGACGCCGCCGGCCGCGTCGGCGATGCGGGTGCCCTGTTCCGCCAGCTCCAGGGCGGCGCGCTCGGCGGGCGTGTACACGGTGGCCTCGCGCCAGGACGCGACCAGGTTGAGGCGGACGAAGTTCTCCCCGGCCTGCGCGGCGTCCTTAGTGTGCATGTCCACGCAGAAGCCGCAGCCGTTTATCTGGCTGGCGCGGAGGAGTACCAGTTCCCGGGTCGTGGCGGACAGCGACGACTCCGCGATCGCCTGCCCCGCTGAGGCGAGCCGCTTCACAGCCTTCGCCGCGACCGGGTTGGTGTGGATGTTGAGACGGGCGTCCATGGGGTCTCCCTTGTGGGTGGGGCGCGGTGGTGGCGCGGCTGGCGCGGTGGTCGTTCGCCGCGGTCGGTCGAGTGCGTTTCAGGAGTACGACGAGATGGGTCGGCGGAATGTGAGGTGGGCCGCCCGCCTTCCGCCCGCTTCTCTGCCCGCCCGGCCGCGTCACATTTCGGAGGGCTGTCCCGTCGTACTGGTGAGCCAGTGAGCCAGTGAGCCAGTGAGTCCGCGCGTGCGTGCGTGCGGGCGCGGCCAAGGGAGCAGCTACGCCATGAGGATCCAGTCCGAGCCGAACGAGCTGGCCGAGCCGACTGTGCCGAACGAGCCGAACGAGCCGAGCGACCCGGCCCTGAGCGCGGTCACGAGTGAGCGGCGCCAGCTGATCAATCTCGCGTACCGGCTCCTCGGCTCCCTCGCGGACGCCGAGGACGTCGTGCAGGAGACGTACGCCCGTTGGTACGCCATGTCCCCGGAGCAGCGGGCGGCGATCGACTCCCCCGGCGGCTGGCTGACGAGGGTCGCGAGCCGCGTCTGCCTCGATCTCCTGCGCTCGGCGCGGGCGCGGCGGGAGAGTTACGTGGGGGAGTGGATTCCGGAGCCGGTGCCCGATCACACGGAGTGGGTCGGCGGGCGCGGGGGCGGTGCGACGGTCGATCCGGCCGACCGGGTCACGCTCGACGAGTCGGTCAACATGGCGTTCCTCGTCGTACTGGAGTCGATGACTCCGGCCGAGCGCGTCGCGTTCATCCTGCACGACGTCTTCCGTTACTCCTTCGGCGAAGTGGCCGAGATCGTCGGCCGGACGCCGGGGGCCTGCCGGCAGCTGGCCTCGTCGGCGCGGCGCCGCGTCCGCGCGTCGCATGCCGCCGAGGTTCCGACTCCGGCGGCCCGGCGCGTACGCCTCGTGAGGGACTTCAAACGGGCGTGGGAGGCGAAGGACATCGATGCCCTCGTCGGGCTCCTCGACCCCGCCGCCATCGGGCTCTCCGACGGCGGAGGCCTGGTCAGCGCGGCGCCGCCCACGGGTGGCGGTGAGCGGATCGCGCGCTTCCTCGTCGCCGTCTCCGGTGCGGCGGACCTGGTGTTCCTGGAGCGGACGGTCAACGGCCAGCCCGGGCTCGTGGTCCAGCAGGGCGGCGTCACCAGGTCGGTGATGGCGTTCGACTTCGCCGGCGATCGGATCAAGGGCTTCTGGGCGGTACGGAATCCCGAGAAGCTGCAGGCTTGGGGGGTGTGCTGAGGCAGGCGGGCAAGCGGGCAGGCGGGCCGGCCGGCTCCGGGCGGCTTGTTCGCGGCGGCCGAGGGGCCGGCCGGATCGCGGGCAGGACAAGAGCCCCGGTCGGTCACCTCTGCCGACCGAGGCTCTCTCTCTGCCCCCGGACCCGACCGCGGCGGCGACACTCCCCCGAGCTACGCGCATTGCGCGAGTACCGGCGGGCCAGGTCCGATGCGGTGATCACATCAGGCGCCGCCAACAGATCGCTAACATATGGCCAACGGTCGGCCGATAAGCGACGGTCGGTACGGGGAGACGGCGTGAGTGAGCGGGGCGAACTGCGGTCCGGGCGGGGG
>NZ_WMBF01000572.1:0-3648 GCF_019400875.1 Streptomyces anatolicus
CCCCCTTCACATACTCCGCGAAGATCCCCACCGGCACGGTCCGCCCACCGCGCACGTCCCCCGCGAGAGACGTGTCGACGTCGAAGCCGAGGTTGAGCAGCGGCAGCAAGGTATTCCGGTCCGCCGGGGTCTCCTTCGACCGGAAGGTCCACTCGGCGTGCCCCTGCGTGGCGAGCTTCCACCGCGCCGGATCGAGCGTCGTATCGGTGACGACCTTGTACGTGCGCTCGGCGGAATCCGCGCCCCGCACATACACGCCCGGACCCTCCCGCCGGTCGACGCTGACTCCCTCCACGAAGACCTCACTGACCTGCGTCATCGTCTCTTCGCTCCACACATCGCCGAAGCCGGTGTGGTCGGGCCCCGAGTCGCCCCAGCCGGGCACGTGGAACTCCAGCGTGTCGCCGCGCCGCGTCTGGCCCCAGCCGATGCCGGTGCCGAGCCAGGGGTGCAGGACCGGCTTGAACCAGTTCAGGTCGGTCCGCTCACCCCCCTTGTAGGCGACGAGGCCACCGCGCTGCTCCAGGGCGCCGGGCCCGGTGGACACGGATTCGTGCCAGAGCAGGCCCGCGCCCGTGGAGACGTACTCCGTGCGCGTCGCCGGGTAGTCGACCTTCTCCTGGAAGCCGAGGCCGATCGGGAAGGTGTCGGTCATCGAGTAGCGGAACTCGTCGCCCCGAGCGGGCTTCACCGCGTGGAACTTGGTGTCCAGGACGGCGAGTTCACGCATTCCGGGCCGGTAGGTGAGGTCGTGCGGGACGGCTCCCTCGTGGCCCTGGGAGAGGTCGTAGACGTAAGGGGTGTTGACCGTGCCGGTGCTCTCGATCTTCTTGCCCGCCTCGGCCGCCGCGATGAGCCGGGCGCCGTCGGCGGCGTCGACGGTGGCGATCTGGAGCGGCCGGTCCGTGTTGTCGTCGGCGCCGAACCAGGCGTGGAGGCGGCCCGCCCGCTCATCCGTCACGAAGAGCGCGCTCGCCCCCGCGTCCTGCGCCGCCTGCCCCAGCCGCTCCGGGCTGACGGTATCCGTGTGGCGTACGACGACGGCCTTGCCGCGCACGTCCTTGCCCTCGTACGCGGCCGGGGTGCCGTCGCCCGCGTCCACCAGCGCCCACTTCCTCCGCCCCTCGGTGAGGGTCCCGCCGGGCTGGGCGACGGCCTCGCGCAGGCCCTTGACGTCCACGGGGGGCTTGCCGAGCCGCCAGACCGTGCGGTACTCGAAGCTGCCCTCGGTGACCTCGGAGGTCGGGGCGGCGAAGACGCTGTCGTACTTCACGGGCACCTGGACGGCTTCCTGAAGCTCGGCGCCGCCGCCCTTCCTGTCGTACTCCATCAGCAGCTGCCGGGTGGCGGTACGCCGCTGGACCTCGGCCCGAACCTCCCTCAACTCCCGCCCATCCAAGGTGACTTTCCGATCACGGTCGAGCCTGATCTGCGGTTCGGCGAGGAACCCGAGGCCGAGCGAGTCCTCGCCGTGGGCGCCGCGCACGTCGAGGAAGGACGTCACGGAGTACGTCCCCGGAGGCAGGCGCAGCTTCAGGGTGCCGGAGTCGCCGACGGCGGCAGGGACCGGATCGGCGCCCTCGGCGAGCTGCTGCACCACGAGGTCCGCCGGGGTCGCGGCGCCGTCACGGCCCTTGACGCGCACGGTGAGCGTGTACCGCTCCGCCTCCTTGACCAGGCCGAACGCGCTGTGCGCGACCTCCTCGCCGCCGATGCTCGCGACGATGGCCCCGCTGGTGTTGCCCACGGGTGCCTGCCTGCCGTCGCCGGTGACGGTGGTGGAAGCGGTCCCGTGGGCGGGGACGGTGAGGGTGGTGTCGCCGAGCCCGACGACTCCGGAGCCCCCGCCTCGTACGCGCAGACTCAACTCGACGTCGCTGGCGGATGAGTTGGCGTAGGTGACGAACTTACGGACCGGCTCATCACCCTCGTGCGGCCACTCATGGAAACCGAGATCGACGCTGCCGCTAGCGGTGATGTCCGCGTCGACGGCATCGGGCACGCTGACCCGCCCCGCCCCCAACTCATACGTACTGGCGTCGAGTTGCCGGGACGTGGACATCAGCGCGTTCTTGAGCCGGGCGCCGGTCCAGTCGGGGTGCTTCTCGGCTAGGAGGGCGGCCACGCCCGCGACGTGCGGGGTCGCCATCGACGTACCGCTCATCTCCGTGTAGAAGCCCTCGCCGCCGGTGAGTCCGGAGCGGGCCGCGAGGATGTCGACGCCCGGCGCCGACAGATCGGGCTTGAGCGCGTGGTCGCCGGCGCGCGGGCCCCGGCTGGTGAAGTACGCGGCCTCGTCCTGGGAGTCGACCGCGCCGACGGTCAGCGCGGAGTCGGCGGCGCCGGGCGAGCCGATGGAGGAGGGGGTGCCGGCGTTCCCGGCCGCGACGACGAAGAGGGCGCCCGTCTCCTTGGAGAGCGTTTTCAGGGCGGTGGCCATGGGGTCGGTGCCGTCGCTCGGCTCCTGCGAACCGAGGCTCATGGAGACGACCTCGGCGTCGGCCTCCTTGACGGCCCACTCCATGCCCGCGATGACCTCGGACTCGCTCCCGAAGCCGTCGTCGCCGAGCACCTTGCCGACGGCGAGGGAGGCGCCGGGCGCGACGCCCCTCTCCTTCCTCTCCTCGGAGGCGACGCCGCTGCCGCCGACGGTGGAGGCGACGTGGGTGCCGTGCCCGTTCCGGTCGGCGACCTCCTCGCCCGGGATGAAGCTCCTGCTCTCGGTGACGCGCCCCGTGAGGTCCGGATGGTCGCCGTCGACCCCGGTGTCGAGGACGGCGACCTTCACGCCCTTCCCGGTGAGCCCGGCCGCCCAGGCTCGGGGCGTGCCTATCTGCTCGTTGCTCCGGGCCATGTCGGCCCGGACGCGGCCATCGAGCCAGACCTTGTCGATGCCGGACGCCTCGTCTCGTATGGCGCGCCACAGGGCGCCGGGCTTCGCGGCGCTCACGGCGAGGCCGGAGACACTCGGCAACGACCGCACCTTCACGACCCCGCGCGGCAGGGACCGGCCCCGCTCATACGTGCCATCCGTGCCATACGTGACGATGAGTGGAAGCCGCGCCTCGGCGTGGTGGGCGGCCCCCTGCCGGATCAGCTCGGTGACATCGAAGAGCCGCGGATCGAGCACGCCGGAGCGCAGATACGACCGCGCCTCGTCCGGCACGACGCGGAGACGCCCGCCGACCATCTGACTCCGTACGGCACCACCGGCCCCCGGGGCCCGTTCGACGGTGACGGCCCGGCGACCGCCGGGGAGCCGGGCGACGGTGACCTGGTCACCGGTGATCAGGGTGACGGTATGGACGACGGGGGCGACGGCTGTGGGCCCTTCGTAGGGGGCGGTGACGCCGGGCGCGCCCGGAAGCAGGGCGAACACCAGGGTGCTTACACCAATGAGCGCGGCTCTTCGCCGCGCGGGGGCTCTCCTGTCCATGGGCAGCCTCTCTTCGTGCGCCGGGCGGGGCTTGATGCGCGAGCGCTGCGAAAGAGTGTCAGGCTCCTTGTGCGACAAGGGAGTTGCCATGAGCTGGCGGAAATCCGCCAGTGCAGAATTGGCACGCCGAGCGACGGGGCCCCGTAAGGGGCGCGGGGAACTGCGCGCCCAGCCACGACCCACCCGCAGGGAACCCACCCCTGACTCTGTTA
>NZ_WMBF01000573.1:0-3643 GCF_019400875.1 Streptomyces anatolicus
GCCGAAGACGACAGGGCCTGCTTGACGAAGGCGCGCACGTCCTCGGCGGTGATGCGGTCTTTCGGACCGGAACCCTTCACCTTGCTGAGGTTCACCCCCAGTTCGCGGGCGAACTTGCGCACCGACGGCGATGCGTGCGGCAGCTGGCCGGGCTTGAGGTTGGCGTCTTCCAGCGCGGCGGCCGGGGCCGGGCGCGAGGCGGGCGCGGCCGGGGCGGCGGGAGCAGTGGTGGCCGCGGCCCCCGCGGCCGCGTCACCCGCCGGCTCAGCCGGGGCGGCGGCTACGGAAGCGCCCGCCCCTGGCTTGTAGTCGGCGAAGAAGTCCCACCAGGCTCGGTCGACCGAATTCGGGTCCTGGAGGTACTGCTGATAGATCTCGTCGACGAGCCACTCATTGGGACCGAAGGCAGCGGCAGGGTCCTTGCCCTGCGCGTCTTGGTCGGTCTTGGTGCTCGAGTTACTGGGGGACTGTGGCGACACGGCGGTAACCGCCCTCTTCCGCTTCACAAGGTGATGGACAGCGGAAATAAAGGCTACGCCTCCATCGGCGTCAGGTGCAGGCCGGGCCCGTCATCCGTCGCGTAAGTCACATTGGAGCAAGGGTTTCGGCGCTGTAAATGGCGGGAAACAAGCGAGGTTCCGCAACGCCAGATGGCCGCGCGGGTACGTCAGCGGGACGTCTACGCGCGGCGGCGGTCCCCGGGTGCCCACAAGAGCGGTCGGCGAATCGCTTCGGCTTCGAACCCTACGTCAACTTCACTCTTCGAGCAGGCCCGGAAGGGTGACCTGGATCCGGCAGCCGCGGGGGGATTCGGCCACTCCGATGTGGCCGCCGTGCAGATCGACCGCCCAGCGTGCGATGGCGAGGCCGAGGCCCGTGCCGCCGTCGTTGGCGGAGTTCTTGGCGGGGCTGCCCGCGTGGCTGCCGCGGTTGAAGCGCTCGAAGACGCGGTGCCACTCGGACTCGGGGATGCCGGGGCCCTCGTCGAGCACCTCCAGGTCCAGGGACTCGGGGTAGGGGCCGCGCCTGGCCCGTACCGTCACGCGGCCGTGCGGCGGGCTGTGCTTGACCGCGTTGTCGATGAGGTTGGCCACCACCTGGTGCAGCCGCTCGGCGTCGGCGTGGGCCGTCAGCTCCGGGGGTGAGACGTCCAGGTGCAGATGGACGTCCGTACGCGTGTGGCTGCCGGAGCCGGAGGCGATGCCCGCGCGCGCGGAGGCCACCATGTTGGCCTCCTTCAGTACGCCCGACAGATACGGCCAGACCTCGAAGCGGCGGGCCTTCAGCGGGACGACGCCGTTGTCCAGGCGGGAGAGGTCGAGCAGGGTCTCCACCAGACGCCCCAGGCGCTCGGTCTGCTTCAGGGCGGTGCGCATGGTCTCGGGGTCGGCGGCCGAGACGCCGTCGACGACGTTCTCCAGGACCGCGCGCAGGGCGGCGATGGGGGTGCGCAGCTCGTGGCTGACGTTGGCGACCAGCTCCTTGCGCTGGGTGTCCTGGGCCTCCAGGTCGTCCGCCATGGCGTTGATCGTGGAGGCCACGTCGCCCAGCTCGTCGCGCCGGTCGGCGCCGCGCACCCGGCGCGTGTAGTCGCCGTGGCTGACGGCGCGGGCCACCGCGTTCATCTCGTCCAGCGGGGCGGTGAGGCTGTGCGCCACGAACTGCGTGATGAGCAGGGTGGCTATCACCGAGAAGACGGTGATGAAGCGCAGCTCGGTCTCGGTCTTCATCGCCACCAGGAGCAGCCCCGTGGTGATGAACACGGAGACGACGACCAGGGCGCCGAGCTTGGTCTTGATGGAGAAGGGCCGCAAGCCCTGGAAAGGCCCGCGAGGTCCGAAAGGCCCGGAAGGCCCGCTCATGGCAGGACCGGCCTCAGGGTGTCGGGGTCTCGAGGGCGTAGCCCACGCCGTGCACGGTCCGGATCCGCTCGGCGCCGATCTTCCGGCGCAGCGCCTTGATGTGGCTGTCGACGGTCCGGGTGCCGGAGGCGTCGGCCCAGTCCCACACCTCGGCGAGCAGCTGCTCGCGGGAGAGGACGGCGCGCGGGGTGTTGGCCAGGCAGACCAGCAGGTCGAACTCGGTGGGCGTCAGATGGACGTCCTCACTGCGCACCCGCACACGCCGCTGGGCGTGGTCGATCTCCAGTTCGCCCAGGCGCAGGATGCCGCTGCGGGGGGTGGTCGCGGCGAGCGCGGCCCGTTCGACTCTGCGCAGCAGGACGTGCACGCGGGCCGCCAGCTCCCGCATCGAGAAGGGCTTGGTCATGTAGTCGTCCGCGCCGACGCCGAGGCCGACCAGCATGTCCGTCTCGTCGTCACGCGCGGTGAGCATGAGGACCGGGACGGGGCGCTGGGCCTGGACCCGGCGGCACACCTCCAGGCCGTCGAAGCCCGGCAGCATGATGTCGAGAATCAGCAGGTCGGGCTGCCACGCCTGTGCGGTGTCGACCGCCGAGGGGCCGTCCCCGGCCGTTTGCACAACAAAACCCTCGGCCCGCAGCCGGGCGGCGATGGCGTCGACGATCGTCGGGTCGTCCTCGACCACCAGGACCCGGCGCTGGGCGCCGGGTGTCGCCGCCGTGGCGCCGCTGTGGGAGGTGTGTGTCTGCTCCATCGCCCGCCCCTGACACTGATCGCTTGTGTTCGGTCAGCAGGGTACGGGGCGCGAAGGCACCTCGGCTACGCAGCCCGGACGCCGAGGTGCACCACGTCAGGGACGCCTCGGGCAACGGGGATCTCTTCGGTTCGTACCCTCTGGAATCCGGCATTCCGTAGAGCGTCGTCGAAAGCGGACGAGGGCTTCGCGGACCACACGGCGAGCACTCCGCCCGGGGTGAGCCGGGCTTTGCAGGCGGCCAGACCGGCAGGCGAGTAAAGGGAGTTGTTGCCCTCCGTCACCGTCCAGTCGGGGCCGTTGTCGATGTCCAGACAGAGTGCGTCGTACGTTTCCGGGGTGCCGGGGAGGCCTTCCGCCGCTCCCCCGAGGTAGCTGACGAGGTCCGTGTGAAGAATTTGCGTACGTGAGTCCGAGAGCGCCGCCGCGGACAGCTCGGCGAGCGGCCCCGACCGGTGCCAGTCGATGATGGCGCCCTCGCGCTCGACCACGGTGATGTGTCCCCAGCGGGGGTCGGCGGCGGCGTGCGCGAGGGAGAACCCGACGCCGAGGCCGCCGATGAGCACGGCGGGCTCCGGGCGGTCGTCGAGGGCGTCCCGCGCCGCGTCGACGAGCAGCCGCTCGGAGCGGCCGTCGGAGGTGTCCATCAGGAAACAGCCGTTGGCGATGATCTGCAGCAGCGCACCGTGGCGCCGCAGTACGACCTCGCCGTACGGGCCCTCGCGCCGGTCGAGGACGACGGGGGCGGTGGTGTGGGTCTGCATGGGCCCAGCGTATTTGTGGGGGGCGGGGGTATGTGGGCAACGCGGAAACGGCCTCCTGGGTTGCTGTGAATCGCGCCGCACGTGGCGCGGGTCATAGACAGCGCCGGAAAAGAGGGCAAAGGGTAGGCCGGGACGGAAGGAGCGCCTCACCCGTGAACCAGAGCGTCAAGTCCCCGGCCGCCGTGCCGGGGCCTCTCCCTGAGCGGCCGCCCCTGAACGCGCTCCCTCGCCAGCGGGGCCGAAGCGCTCGGGCGGGGGAGCCT
>NZ_WMBF01000574.1:0-3640 GCF_019400875.1 Streptomyces anatolicus
CCCCCTACGACCACCTGCTCTCCCTCCCCCAGGCCCACCTGCTCGACGAACTGCTGCTGCACTGCGAGAAGTTCGACGGCTTCCGGTACCTGGACGGCCGCCGTGTCGGCGCGCTGCTGCGGGACGGGGAGCGGATCAGCGGCGTGAGTGCCGACGGTCCGGGCGGCCCGGTGTCGGTGCGCGCCCGGTGCGTGGTCGGCGCGGACGGCAGGTTCTCCAAGGTGCGCCGCCTCGCGGGGATCGGTGCGGGCCGCGAGGAGAGCTTCGATCTGGACGTGCTCTGGTTCAAGCTGGACGCGGGGCCGCGCCCGGCCGGCGCGGGCGAACCGGAGCGTGACGTACGGGTGTTCAGGTCGGGCGGCAGCCCGGTGCTCGCGTACGACTCCTGGCCGGACCGGATCCAGGTCGGCTGGACCCTGCCGCACAAGGGCTACCAGGAGGTCGTGGCCCGGGGCATCGACCATGTCAAGCGGGAACTGGCCGCCGCGGCACCGCCGTACGCGCGCTTGATCGAGGAGCAGATCCGCTCGCCGCGCGACCTGACCCTCCTGGACGTCTTCTCCGGGCGGGCCGAGCGCTGGGCCGCCGACGGCCTGGTGCTGATCGGGGACGCCGCGCACACCCACAGCCCGATCGGCGCGCAGGGCATCAACCTGGCGATCCAGGACGCGGTGGTGCTGCATCCGGTCCTGGTGGACGCGGTGCGCTCCGGCGACACCGGTGCGGCCGCCCTCGGCGAGTTCGAGCGGCGCCGGGCGCCGGACATCGCGGCGATGATGCGGATCCAGCGGGTGCAGAGCAAGGCCATGCTCTCCACCGGCGCCTTCGCCACCAAGGTGCGGCCCCGGCTGGCCCGCGTCTTCCGGCACACCCCGGTCTACCGCAAGGTGCTGCGCGCCATCGCGTACGGCAATCCGGCCGTCCGGATCGCGGAGGACCGCTTCACCGGCTGATCTCCCGGCCGGCCCCCCTGACGGTGCCCGCAGGCTTCCCCCGGCCTGCGGGCACTTCCACGTGCGTTCGAGCCGGGCTCGACGGCGCCCCGACCCCTCGTACGAAGGGTGGGGCCTGACCGTACGTACGTACGTACGCGCACTCCCCCCGAAGACACGAAGACACGAAGGGATCCACACCGTGCCCGACACGCACACCTCCCCCGACGACGCGCAGATCGCCGTCGTCGCCCGCCTCACGCTCAAGGAGGGCCGCGAGGGCGACGGCGCCGAGCTGGAGAGCGCCTTCGCCGACTACCGCGCGCAGGCGCTGACCATGCCCGGCATCCGCGCCATCGCGCTGCTGCCCGCCCTCGACCGGCCCGGCGCGTACGTCAGCGTCACCGTCTGGCAGGACGGCGCCTCCTTCCGCAACGCCAACACCCAGCCCGCGTTCACGGTCTTCCGGGTCTTCCTGAAGGAGATCGTGGACGTCGAGAGCGACAGCGGCGCCGTCCTGGAAGGGGCCGACGCCCTCCCGGCGCTCCTGGGCGCGGGCGGCGGCGGCGTGCTGCGCGTGACGGTGTCGCGGGCGGGGCGTCCCGGCGCCGAGGGCGCGGCCGGCGCGGCGGCCCGCGTGGTGGCGGCCTCGAAGCTGTACGAGGGCGGGGCTCTGGAGCTGACCCGCTGGGCGGATGGCGAGCAGGCGGGTGCGGCCGAGGGCTCCGAGCTGTACCGGGTGGCGGTCTGACCCGGGCGCGCATACGCGAACAAGCCCCGGCGGACTCGCCCGCCGGGGCTTGTTCATCGGTGCGGTACGGGAGTCAGGCAGCCTCCTGCTCGTCCGCCGCGCCGAGCCGTACGTCCGGCATGAGGAAGGCGAGGACGAGCGCCAGCAGCATGAGTCCCGCGGCGGTCAGGAAGACGGTGTCCACGGCCGACGCGTAGGCGTGCGTCAGCTTGTCGCGCAGCTCCGGCGGCGCGGTGCGCAGGGCCGCCACCGCCTTGCCCGCGCTGCCCCGCGCGCTCTCCGGCACACCGTCGGGCAGGAGGGCGAGGAAGCGGTTGTTGAGCAGTTCGCCGAGGACGGCGACGCCGAAGCCGCTGCCGAGGGTCATGAAGAAGCGGGTGCCGGTCGTCGCCACGCCCAGCTGCTCGGGCGGCGCCGAGGCCTGCACGGTCTGCAGCACCACCTGGACGACCCCGCCGAGCCCGAAGCCGAGCAGCACCAGGAGCACGCCGAGGTGGAGTGCCGACGTGGTCTCGTCGACGGTGCCGAAGAGCGCCAGGGTGACCACGGTGATGGCCGAGTTCAGCAGCAGGACCGGCTTGTAGCGCAGGGTCCGTGAGATGAGCTTGCCGGAGCTGAACATGACGACGATCACCCCGATCGCCATCGGCGCGAGCCGCTGCCCCGCCGACTGCGCGCTCAGCCCGCGGGCGACCTGGAGGTACGTCACCACGTACGCGGTCACGGCGAGCACCGTGAAGCCCGCGAGGAACTGGAGCGGGGCGGCGATCCGGAAGACCGGGTCGCGGAAGAGCGACGGCGGCAGGATCGGCTCGGCGGCCCGCGTCTCCCACCAGGCGAACGCGGCGACGAGCAGCAGGCTGCCCGCGCTCAGACCGAGGATCTGCGGCGACGACCAGGCGTACTCGGTGCCGCCCCACTGCGCGATCAGGAGCAGCCCGGCTGCCGCTGCCGTGACCAGGGCGGCGCCCGGCAGGTCCACGCGCCGCTCCCGCTGGTGCGCCCGGGGCGGCAGGCGCAGCGCGAAGAGGGTCGCGACGACGGTGAGCAGGCCGAGCGGCAGGTTGACGTAGAAGATCCAGCGCCAGGACAGGTGCTGGCTCAGATAGCCGCCGAGCAGCGGGCCGACGATGATGCCGAGGGCGACGAGGCCGCCGCCGACGCCGGAGCCGCCCGCGCGTTCCTTGGGCGGGTAGAGCGTGGCCATGATGATCAGCGTGAGGCTCATCAGGCCGCCGCCGCCCAGGCCCTGGACCGCGCGGAAGGCGATCAGCTGGCCCATGTTCTGGGCGAGGCCGCAGAGCGCGGACCCGGCCATGAAGGTGACGATCGCGAAGAGGTAGACCTTCTTCGGCCCGAACAGGTCGCTGAGCTTGCCGTAGAGCGGCTGCGTGGCGGTGGCCGCCAGCAGATAGACGCTGAGCAGCCACGGCAGCAGGCTCATGCCGTGCTCGGGGTCGAGGTCGCTGGTGATCGGCAGGGCGGCGGTGGCCACGATGTTCTCGTCGAGCAGGGAGAGCAGCATGGCGGCCATGGCGCCGACGGAGAACAGGGCGAGCCGCCCCGTCGACATCAGGGGCTCGTCGGAGGCCTCCGGGGCCGTCGCGGTGCTAGCGGCGGGCATCCGTGGGGCCCTCCGTGTCCTTGGCGTCCTCGCGCAGTGACTGCAGGGCCTCCCACAGGTCGCCCGGGGTGGCGAAGGTGCCGCCGGTCAGGAGGTGTTCGGGGAACCGCACGCCGTACGCCGTCTCCAGGCGTATGAGCAGTTCGACCGTGGCCATGGACTCGAGCCCGGCCTGCGACAGGTCGTAGTCGACGGTGAGCGGGGCGGCGTCGTGGCGGGCCGCGGCGGGCAGCGCGGCGGTGACCAGGCGCGCGAACTGCTCGTCCCAGGGGCAGGGGACGTGCGTCATGCTCTCGTTCTCTCTTTCCGGGGTGGGGGCCTTCAGGGGTGAAG
>NZ_WMBF01000575.1:0-3639 GCF_019400875.1 Streptomyces anatolicus
GGTGGAGGCGGAGGTGGCCAGGGGCCTCAGTGACCGTCGCGCGCGGGCGCGGGCATCGGCGCGGGTACGGGCATCGGCTCGGGAGTCGCGGGACGCGTCGCACGCTCCAGCTCCAGAAGCGCGGAGTAGTAGCCACGGCCCGTCGCGTGGTCCATGCCCACCTCGCACATGCGGTTCGCCGACAGGTGTGCGTCGAAGGAGCGGGCGGCGACCTCCGCGGCCTCCTTGCGGGTGGCCGACTCGGTGAGTTCCTTGTGCAGCATGCCGCGGTCGCCCGCGAACGCGCAGCATCCGGCGTCGTCCGGCACGACCACCTCGTCCGCGCAGGCCTCGGCGACGGCACGCAGATGCTCCTCGTCGCCGAGGTGGCGCATGGAGCAGGTGGGATGCAGGACGGCTGAGCCGATCGTGCGGCGCACGGTCAGGTGCGGCAGCAGCTCATCGGCGGCCCAGACGACCGAGTCGACGACCGTCAGCTCCTGGTGCAGCGCGCGGTTGTCGGCCGTCAGATACGGCACCACCTCGTGCGCGATGCCGAGCGTGCACGACGAGGCGTCGACGACCAGCGGCAGCCGGCCGCCCGCGGTCCAGCCCCAGGCCGCCTCGACGATGCGATTGGCCATGACCCTGT
This sequence comes from Streptomyces anatolicus, assembly GCF_019400875.1. NCBI lineage: Bacteria > Bacillati > Actinomycetota > Actinomycetes > Kitasatosporales > Streptomycetaceae > Streptomyces > Streptomyces anatolicus. The sequence continues at coordinate 632 of NZ_WMBF01000575.1, forward strand.
TCCCGGCGTCGTACCCCTTGGAGTGCCAGATCGTCGCGCAGCACGTCCCCGCCACATCGTCGGGGATCCACACGGGCCTGCCCGCGCGCGCGGACACGGCGACGACGGCCTCGGCCAGCGAGCGGTCGCCCGGGCCGCCGAAGATGCGGTTGACGCACGCCGGGTAGTAGACGGCCGCGGCGCCCGATCGCGAGGTGCGCGGCAGTCCGCGGGCGGCGGCGCCGGGGATCCGTGGCAGCCACTCCGGTACGAGATCGGGCCGTACGGCCCTGCGGGCGGTACGGGTGACGGCGGTGAGCAGCCGGTCGCTGATCCGGTCGGCGGCGGCCACCGCGAGCCGTGCGGACGCCTCTACGGCCTTGAAGTTCTTCGCGGCGCGCGCGGCCATCCGCTCCTCGCGGGGCGAGTGCCGCGCGTGCCGGAAGTCCCGCATGAGGGCGCCCGTGTCGATGCCGACCGGACACGCCAGCTTGCAGGTCGAGTCGCCCGCGCAGGTGTCCACGGCGTCATAGCCGTACGCCTCGACGAGACCGTCCTCGACGGGGGAGCCCGGCGCCTGGCGCGTCATCTCGCGGCGCAGCACGATGCGCTGGCGGGGCGTGGTGGTCAAGTCCTCGCTGGGGCAGGTGGGTTCGCAGAAGCCGCACTCGATGCACGGGTCCGCGATCTGCTCCACCTTCGGGATGGTCTTCAGGCCCCGCAGATGGGCTCTCGGGTCGCGGTCGAGGACGATGCGCGGCGCGAGGACCCCGTCCGGGTCGATGACCCGCTTGGTGCGCCACATCAACTCCGTGGCCTTCGGGCCCCATTCGAGTGCGAGGAAGGGGGCGATGTTGCGGCCCGTGGCGTGCTCGGCCTTCAGGGAGCCGTCGAACCGCTCCACGGTCAGGCGGCAGAACTCGTCCATGAAGGCGGCATAGCGCTCCACGTCGGAGGGCAGCGCCGCGTCGAAGGCGAGCAGGAAGTGCAGATTGCCGTGCGCCGCGTGGCCCGCGACGGCGGCGTCGAAGCCGTGCCGCGTCTGCAGGTCGAGCAGTGCCTCGCAGGCCTCGGCGAGCTGTCCCGGCGGCACCGCGAAGTCCTCGGTGATCAACGTCGTGCCCGAGGGGCGGGAGCCGCCGACGGCCGTGACGAACGCCTTGCGCGCCTTCCAGTAGCCGCCGATCGTCCTCGCGTCGCGCGTGAAGGAGTTCGTCACCGACGGGACGGGGGCGATGAGTTCGAGGCCTTCAAGGGCTTTGGCGGCGGCTGCCTCGTACGCCTCCTGGGTCGCCTCGTCCGGCGCGCGGAACTCCACCAGGAGCGCGGCCGTCGACTTCGGGAGCCCGGCCCAGTCGGCGGGCACGCCCCGCACGCTGACCGAGGCGCGCAGGGTGTTGCCGTCCATCAGCTCGACGGCGAGCGCGCCCGCCGCGTTGAAGAGCGGCACAGCCGCGGCCGCCGCCGGGAGCGAGGGGAAGAAGAGCAGTGCGGTACTGGTGTGCCGGTCCAGCGGCAGCGTGTCGAAGACGACCTCCGAGATGAAGCCGAACGTGCCCTCGGAGCCGACCATCAGACCGCGCAGGATCTGCACGGGCGTCGTGCCGTCCAGGAAGGCGTCGAGGCGGTAGCCGTTGGTGTTCTTGATCTGGTACTTGGCGCGGATCCGGGCCACCAGCTCGGCGTCCGCCTCGATCTCCCGCTTGATCGCGAGCAGCCCCTCGCACAGGGCGGGTTCGGCGTGCGCCAGCCGCTCGTCGGCGTCCGGCTCGGCGGTGTCCACGACCGTGCCCGAGGGCAGGACGAACGTCAGCGAGGCGACCGTGCGGTAGGAGTTGCGGGTGGTGCCCGCCGTCATGCCCGAGGCGTTGTTCGCGACGACGCCTCCGATGGTGCAGGCGATCGCGCTCGCCGGGTCCGGGCCGAGTACGCGGCCGTACCGGGCGAGCGTGGCGTTGGCGCGTACGACCGTGGTGCCGGGGCCGATCCGGGCCCGTTCGCCCTCGCCGAGCACTTCCACGCCGGCCCAGTGCTTGCGCACGTCGACCAGAATGTCCTCGCCCTGGGCCTGGCCGTTCAGGGAGGTGCCCGCGGCGCGGAAGACGACCTCGCGGCCCTTGCCGTGCGCGTACGACAGGACGGCCGAGACGTCGTCGAGGTCCTCGGGGACGACCACGACCTGCGGCACGAAGCGGTAGGGGCTCGCGTCAGAGGCGTACCGCACCAGGTCCGAGATCTTCGTCAGGACCTTGTCCGCGCCGAGCAGTGCGGTCAGCTCGGAGCGCAGCGGCTCCGGGGTTCCCGCGGCCCGGCCGTCCGGCACGCGGTCCGGCGCCGCGCCTTCCGTGCGCGGCGCGGGGCGCAGGGCGTCCGGCTCGGGCTCCAGCAACGGCATGGGCACTCCTCGGCGGTGTCAGCGAGGAACATCGGCTGTTCAGCGACGACCTCGACGTGTCAGCAGCGACCTTCCGGGTCGTCGAGCAGGGCGGACAGGAGACCGCCGAGGGCTTCGCGCTGTTCGGCGGCCAGTGGAGCCAGGATGTCCTCTGCCGCCGACCGGCGCGCGGCGCGCAGCTTCTTGAGGGCTTCTTGTCCCGAATCCGTCAGCTCGATGCGGATGACGCGGCGATTGGCCGGGTCCGGCGCGCGCCGCACCAGACCGCCCGACTCCAGGCCGTCGACCAGACTCGTCACCGCGCGCGGGACCACTTCGAGGCGCTGCGCCAGATCGGCCATGCGGGGCGGTGCCTCGTAGTGCGCGAGGGTGCGCAGCAGCCGGGACTGGGCCGGGGTGATGCCCACCGGACCCAGATGGCGCTTCTGGATGCGTTGCAGCCTGCGGGTGAGCCGCAGCAGCTGTTCGGCGAGAGGGCCGTCGGTGTCCGGGGTGCTCATGGCCGGAACATTATCAGGACCTAGTGCATTGTGAGTATAGGTAACAGTGAGCTATGCTCCCTGAGTTTCCCGACCTCTCCGCCGACTTCTCCACCGACCACCCCGCGAACCCTCCTTGAGCCCTCCCTGCCCCC
>NZ_WMBF01000576.1:0-3633 GCF_019400875.1 Streptomyces anatolicus
AGCCCCCCTCTGAATCCAGAGGCGGACCTCCGTGCCGCCGAGGACCGAGCGGCCGACCCGGACGTCGCCGCCCGTCGACTCGGCGAGGCGACGCACGATGTCCAGACCGAGCCCCGTCGACCCGTCCGCCCCGGACCCCGCGCCCCGCGCCAACGCGGCCTCGGGGTCGGCGATCCCGGGCCCCGCGTCGGAGACGAGGACGATCACCGCGTCCTCGCCACTGTGCACGTCCACCGAGAAGGCCGTCCCCTCCCCGGTGTGCCGGAAGACGTTACCCAGCAACGCGTCCAACGCGGCGACCAGTTCCGCCCGCACCACCGGCACCCGCACCGGCCGCTCCACCCCCGCCACGCGCACCTCGCGCCCCTCGTCCTCGGCGAGCGCCGACCAGAACGCCATCCGCTCCCGGATCACCTCCGCCGCGTCGCACCCCGCACCGGGCCCGGCGGCAGCCGTTCGCGGCTTGGCGTCCCGCGCCGTACGGATGATCGTGTCGACCTCGCGCTCCAGGCGTTCGACGGCGACCCGGGTCTGCTCGGCCGCGGGCCCGTCCCCGAGCGAGGCCGCGTTCAGCCGCAGCACGGTCAGCGGCGTACGGAGCCGGTGGGAGAGGTCGGCCGCCAGCTCCCGTTCGTTGGCGAGGAGCTGGACGACCTGGTCGGCCATGGAGTTGAACGCGACCGCCGCCAGCCGCAGCTCGGTCGGCCCCTCCTCCGGCACCCGCGCCCCCAGCTTCCCCTCCCCGAGGTCACGCGCCGCGCCCACCAGCCGCTTGGCCGGCTGGACCATGCGTACGCCGAGCCGGTCCGCGACCGCCACCGACCCGATGACGAGCGCGATGCCGACCCCGGCGAGCACCAGCCACGCCGTCGTCACGCCATTGCTGACCTCGGCCTCGGGAACGTAGATCTCCACGACCGCCGTCCCGGAGCTGAGCGCGGTCGGCTGGAGCACCACGAAGCCGCCGGGCACCTCGGCGGTCCTGGCGCGGCCCTCCTCGCGGGTGGCCGCCACGGCCCGCGCGCCCGCGCGCGGGTCGCCGACCTCGAAGGCGGGGGCGCCGTCGATGGCCGGTACGTACACGGCCATCCGCCCGTCGCCGCCCGCCTCGGACGTGGCGACGGCCCGGGTCAGCTCCTCGCGGTCGGTGGTGATGGAGAGCGTGGGGCCCATGCCCGCGCCGTGCCGCTCCGCGTTCGAGAGGGCGCGGTCCCTGGCCATCTCCTTGACGACGAGGCCGAGCGGCACCGCGAAGGCCACCACGACCATCACCGTGACGGCCAGGCACACCTTGACGAGGGCCCATCTCACAGCGGTGACTCCACCGGCGGCGGCTCCAGCTTCACGCCGACCCCGCGCAGGGTGTGCAGATAACGCGGCCGCGCGGCCGTCTCGCCCAGCTTCCGCCGCAGCCACGACAGGTGTACGTCGATGGTCTGGTCGTCCCCGTAGCTCTGCTGCCACACCTCGGCGAGCAGTTCCTTGCGGGGCACGACGACGCCGGGCCGCCCGGCGAGGAAGGCGAGCAGGTCGAACTCGCGGCGGGTCAGGTCGAGCCGCGCCCCGTCGAGGTCGGCCTGGCGGCGCAGCGGGTCGATGGAGAGCCCGCCGACCCGCAGGACGTCGCTCGGCGGCGCCTCACCGGCGGTGCCGCGCGCGCGGCGCAGCACGGCGGCCATCCGCGCCGAGAGGTGTTCGACGGAGAACGGCTTGGTGAGGTAGTCGTCCGCGCCGTCGTTGAGGAGCCGTACGATCTCCGCCTCGTCGTCCCGGGCAGTGGCGATGATCACGGGGACGTCCGTGATGCCGCGCAGCATCTTCAGCGCCTCCGACCCGTCGAGGTCGGGCAGGCCGAGATCCAGGATCACCACGTCAAAGCGGAAATGGGCGACCTCCCGCAGCGCCTCGAGGGCCGTGCCGACGCTGCGCACGGTGTGCGACGCCTCGGTCAGGTGCCGGATGAGGGCGGAGCGTACGAACTGGTCGTCCTCGACGACGAGCACACTTGCCATGGGCGGCACCGTACGCCATACGGAGGAACGCGGTCCTCCCTGGATCACCCGTCCCCCTACGAACGCCAGATCGATTACCGCAGGGGACACGGCGTCGCCGCGTGGTGCAGTATGGCCCGCGATGCGCAGAGGATTCGTACACACCATCGCTTGGTCGCTCGCCACGGGCGCGGCGGTCACGCTGTCGTGGTGGGGCGTCCACACCGTGATGGCGGGCACCGCCTACGACCCGCCGCGCGCCCTGCCGCTCGCGGCCGACGACGGCGGCAAGGACCGCGCGCGGCCGCTGTCCTCCTCGACGCACCGCCCCGAACCGCCCTCGGCCAAGAAGTCGCCGACGCCCGAGAAGTCGGCGAAGGCGCCGAAGTCTCCGAAGCCCCCCGAACCGTCCAAGTCCCGCACCCGGGCCCCCGACGCCTCGCCGCCCGCCGGTTCCGGCGACGCGGCCACCGGCAGGGGGACGGTGAAGGGCTACAGCACCAAGGGCGGCCGGGTCGTCTTCGATCTCGGCGAGGAGTCCGCGACGCTGGTCTCGGCGACCCCGGCGGCGGGCTGGTCGGTGCAGACGTGGAAGCAGGACAAGTGGATCCGCGTGGAGTTCACGGCGGGCGCGGAGAAGCTCTCGGTCTTCTGCACCTGGCACGACACCGCGCCCCGGGTCCAGATCAACACCTACTGACGTGCGACGTGCGCGGTCACCGGAACACCGAGGGCGGCGGTGCCGGTGAGGCGACCGCGCCGGCGTCCGTGACGGCGGCGGCTCCCCCGCTGAAGTCCCGCAGCCCGCGTCCGTGTTCGACCCGGCCCGGGTGCGGGTCGCTCGCGCTGCGCCGGGTCAGCTCGGCGACGGGCAGGACCTGGTCACCGGCGAGGAGCACGGCGTTGCCGAAGCGCTTGCCGCGCAGGACGGTGGGGTCGGCGACGAGCGCGAGTTCGGGGAAGAGCGCGGCGGCGGTGGCGAGCTGCCCGCGCAGGTGTGCGAGCGGCGGTCCGTCGGCGAGGTTGGCGGCGTAGTGACCGCCGGGCGCGAGGACCCTGCGTACGTCGGTGAGGAATTCGGTGCTCGTGAGGTGCGCGGGGGTGCGGGCGCCGCTGAAGACGTCGGCGATGACGAGGTCGGCCCAGCCGTCGGCGATCTTCGCGAGCCCTTCGCGGGCGTCGGTGCCGCGCACCCGTATCCGGGCCTGCGGGTCCAGGGGCAGTTCGCGGCGGACGAGTTGGATGAGCGCGGTGTCGCGCTCGACTATCTGCTGGGTGGAGCGGGGGCGGGTCGCCGCTATGTAGCGGGCGAGGGTGAAGGCGCCGCCGCCCAGGTGCACGGCGCGTATCGGCTTTCCGGCGGGCGCGACGAGGTCGGCGATGTGGCCCAGCCTGCGCTGGTACTCGAAGTCGAGGTACGTGGGGTCGTCGAGGTCCACATGGGACTGCGGGGCGCCGTCGACGAGCAGCGTCCACGCGCGTGGCCGGTCCCGGTCCGGCATCAGCTCGGCGAGCCCGCCGTCCACCTTCTCGACGACGGCCTCGGATGCCGCTTCCCGGGCTCGCCTGTTCCTTGCCATCGGACCATTATCGGCGTACGCGGACGAAGCGGCCCGGCGGCGGTGCGGCGGGCCGCTTCGTC
>NZ_WMBF01000577.1:0-3632 GCF_019400875.1 Streptomyces anatolicus
CGCCCGTACTGACGAGGACCGCTCCCGGCGACGCGGACGGCGATTACCTCCACGACGACATCTGGTGAACGTCACCCGGCCGGGTCCACCCGCGCCCCGTCCACCCGTGCCTCCTCCAGCCGCCCCAGGATCGCGTCCACCGTCTCCTCCACCGACATCTCCGAGCTGTCCAGCCAGAGGCCGAGCCGTGGGGTCGTCTCGCGCAGGCCCGTGTCCAGGTCCTGGACCGTCCACGCGCCGTAGCCCGTCTTGCCGCGGCCGGACTCGCGGGCGGCGACCACGTCGGGGCGCGGGGCGAGGACGATCACGTACAGGGGGCGCGTACGGACGAGGTCCACGTACGCCTTCAACTGCTCGCCCAGGATGACGTCCTGGACGATCACCGTGAAGCCCGCGCGTGCGTATTCGTCCGCCGTGGAAGCCGAAAGGCCGTACCGCAGGCGGAGTTGGGCCTCGGCCTCTTCCCCCGCGCCGGGCTCGAACTCCGCGCCGCCGGAGACGATCATCCGCCGGTAGACGTCACCGCGGACATGCGCCGCCTTCGGCAGCCGCTCGGCCAACGCCTGGGCCACCGTGGACTTTCCGGACGCCATGATGCCGGTGATGACGATGACACCGGTGGGGTGGGAGGAGGTAGTCATGCCGCCCATCGTGCCACCGGGGCCCGCCCGGCGGCCGCCGGTTATTGCGGCGCCGCCACCGCCGCCTGCGGGCGGATGGGGAGGCGGTTGACCGGGCGGCCCGTCGCCGCGCGGACCGCCGCGGCGATCGCCGCCGGAGACGTCACGACCGGCACCGCGCTCGCCGCCTTCGCGCCGAAGGGGGCGACGACGTCCCGCTCCTCCACCAGCTTCACGATCCGGATGTCCGGGGTGTCGAGGGCCGTGGGAAGGGCGTACCCCGTGAGGTCGGGGTGGCGGACGATGCCCCGTGGTGTGCGGAGGTTCTCCGTCAGCGCCGCGCCCACGCCCTGGGTGACGCCCGCCTCGATGCGGGTCCGCAGCTGGGCGGGGTTGAGGATGCGCCCCACGTCCTGGGCGACGGCCAGTTCGACGACCCGTACCGAGCCGATCTCGATGTCGACGTCCACGACCGCGCGGATCGCGCAGAACGCCATGCCCACGAACGCGTCGCCCTGCCCGGCCTCGTCAAGCGGCTCGGTCGGATGCGGGCGGCACTGGGCCGTGGCCCACAGCTCCTTGCCGTCCAGCGCCTCGGTGACCGTCGTGGAGAGCACGCCGTCGTACGAGGTGATCTTGCCGTCCGTGATCTGGAGCAGTTCCGTGGACATGCCGAACTTGTGGGCGAGCGGCTGGAGCAGCTGCGTACGGACCATCTTCGCCGCGCGCTCCACCGCGCCGCCCGACACCCACGTGTGACGGCCTCGGCAGCTCGGGCCCGCCGGGGGCTGGTCGGTGTCGACGGGGGCGACCCGGACATCCTCGATGCCCAGGGTCTCCTGGACGATCTGGCGGGCCAGCGTGGTGAAGCCCTGGCCGGTCTCGACGGCCGCGCAGATCACCGTGGCGACGCCGTCGTGGACCTTGACCGTGGCCGTGGAGACCTCGTCCGTGCCCTCGGCGCCGAGGAGCTGGACCATGCCGAGGCCGTAGCCGACCCCGCGCCGCACGGCGGACGGTTCGCCCGCGCCCTCGGGGCCGCCGGGCAGCAGCCACTCGTCCTCGGGGGTGTCCTTGGGCAGACCGGGCAGCGGGAAGTCCCGTACGGCGGCGAGGAGTTCGGCGACCGGGGCCGGGCACGTCACCGTCTGGCCGGTGGGCATGATGTCGCCGGTCGCCATGGCGTTGCGCAGCCGCAGCTCGGCCGGGTCGACGCCCAGCTTCTTGGCGATCTTGTCCATCTGGGCCTCGTACGCGGCGCACACCTGCATGGCGCCCTCGCCCCGGACATGGCCGGAGGGCGGGTTGTTCGTACGGACCGCCCAGCCCTCGATGAAGGCGTTCGGCACGACGTAGGGGCCGCAGGCGAAGGAGACGGCCGCGGCCAGGGCCTCCGACGAGGTGTCCGCGTACGCGCCCGCGTCGAGCAGGATCTGCGCCTCGACCTTGACCAGGCGGCCCTCGGCGTCCGCGTGGTGGCGGTAGCGCAGGAGCGTGGGGTGGCGGTGGGCGTGGCCGAGGAAGGACTCCTCGCGGGTCGCGGTGAGCTTGACGGGACAGCCGGTCCGCAACGCGAGCAGGCCGAGCGGGAGTTGGAAGCTCGCGTCCTCGCGGTCCGCGGTCGCGCCCGGGACACCCGTGACGACGACCTTGACCTGCTCGGGCGGCAGGCCGTAGCAGGCGGCGGCCCGGTCGCGGTCCGCGTGCGGGTCGGTGGAGGCGACGTACAGCTCCACTCCCCCGTCGGGGCGCGGCACGGCGAGGCCCGCCTCCGCGCCGATCGGCGCGGGGTCCTGGCGGCCGATGCGGTAAAGGCCCTCGACGACGACCTCGCCCGCGGCCTCCGGGTCGCCGTGGCGCAGCGGGATGTGGCGGATCAAGTTGCCGTCGGGGTGCAGCGGTTCGGCCTCGAAGGCCTTCTCCGGGTCGGTGACCGGTTCAAGGACCTCGTACTCGACGATGACGGCGGCGGCGGCCATCCGCGCGGTGTCGGGGTGGTCGGCGGCGACGGCGGCGATGGGCTCGCCGTGGTGGCGTACGACATCGGAGGCGAAGACCGGCCGGTCCGGCGTCCTGCGCCCGTGCAGCGCGTCGCCGGGCACGTCCTCGTGGGTGACGACGGCGCGCACGCCCGGCATCTCGCGCGCGTGGCTCGTGTCGATCGAGACGATGCGGGCGTGCGCGTGCGGGGAGCGCAGGACCGCCGCCCACAGCAGGCCCTCGGCCCACAGGTCGGAGGCGTAGGGGAAGGTGCCCTCGGTCTTGGCGCGGCACTCCGCGGGCGGCAGGGACGCGCCGATGCCGTGCGGCAGCGGCTCGGCGCCCGGCGCGGCCGTGGTGGTGGCCGCGGTGGTGGTCTCGTCGCTCACGCCTGGCCTCCGTCCTGGCCGTAGGGGCCGTGCGGTCCTTCGTACGTGCCGTCGTCGTACGCGTTCTGGTGGACGCCGCCCGCGCCCGGGCCCGCCTGGTGCGGGATGCGGGCCTCGTCGGCGTGCTCGTCCTGGGCCGGGGTGGACGCCTCACGCTCGGCGACCACCTCGCGCACGGCGTCGAGCACACCGCGGTAGCCCGAGCAGCGGCAGAGGTTGCCGCAGAGCGCGCGGCGGGTCTCCAGGTCGCTGGGGGCGGGGTTGCCCTCAAGGAGGTCGTGCACGGTCATGGCCATGCCCGGCACACAGAACCCGCACTGCACCGCGCCGCACGCGGCGAGCGCGCGCTGCACGTCGGAGGGCTGCCCGTCGACGGCCAGGCCCTCGACGGTACGGATCTCGCTGCCCGCGGTGGTGGCGGCGGGCACCAGGCAGGAGGCGACGAGGCGGCCGTCCACCTGGACGTTGCAGGCCCCGCACTCGCCCTGCGAGCAGCCGTCCTTGGCGCCCGCGAGGCCGAGCCGCTCACGCAGGACGTAGAGCAGGGACTCGCCGATCCAGGCGTCGGTGACGGGCCGGTCGGTGCCGTTCACGCGCAGGACGTAGGAGCCGAGGGGGTGGTCGTCGTGGAGGGGGTTGGGGG
>NZ_WMBF01000578.1:0-3623 GCF_019400875.1 Streptomyces anatolicus
GTACCAGCAACAGGTGCTGCCCGGCATGCCGCACATCGTCGCACGTCGCGGGCGCTACCTCCGAATGGCCCCACCGGCGTGCCGGGCAGCACCTGTTGCTGGTACTGCCCGGCACCCGCACATGGTCAGCGGCCGGCGCTGTCCACCACCGCGGCCCACTCGTCGAGCAGCGCCTGGGCGGACGCGTCGTCGGGCCCCTCGGCCCACAGATGGGTCACGGCCTCGGCCGGGTCGGGCAGCACAAGCACCCAACGCCCGTCGGCCTCGACGACCCGCACACCATCGGTGGTGTCCACGGACCGGTCCCCGGCCTCCTCGACCACGCGCCGCATCACGAGCCCCTTGACGGCCCAAGGCGTCGCGAGGTCGCGCCGCAGCACGTGTGCACGCGGAATGCGCGCGTCGATCTGGCTGAGGGTGAGCTGCGTACGCGCCACAAGACCGATGAGCCGCACGAACGCGGCCGTGCCGTCGAAGACGCTGCTGAACTCGGGCACGATGAACCCACCGCGTCCGTCGCCGCCGAAGATCGTCGACTCCCCGCGCCCCACCCGCGTCAGATCGTCCGGCGACGTGGTCGTCCAGTCCACCTGTGTGCCGTGGTACGCGGCCACCTGCTCGGCGATACGCGTCGTCGTCACCGGCAGCGCCACGCGCCCGCTGCGCCGCTCGGCGGCCACCAGGTCCAGCATGACCAGCAGGGCACGGTCGTCCTCGACGATCCGACCCTTCTCGTCGACGAGCGAGAGCCGCTCGCCCACCGGGTCGAACCGCACGCCGAACGCCGCCCGCGCGGACGCCACGATCTCACCGAGCCGCACAAGCCCGGACCTGCGCGTGTCCGCGGTCTCGGTGGGCCGCGACTCGTCGAGCCCGGGGTTGATCGTCAGCGCGTCCACGCCGAGCTTGCCCAGGAGGCTAGGCAGCACGAGCCCGGCACTGCCGTTGGACGCGTCGACGACGACCTTCAGCTGCGACTCGGCGATGCCCGTGGTGTCGACGTTCCGCAGCAGCGACCCGGTGTACGAGTCGAACACGCTGGACGGGAAGTGCAGGTCCCCGATCTCCCCGGGGAAGGCCCGTCGGTACTCCTGGCGCGCGTAGACCCGGTCCAGCTTCCGCTGACTGCCCTGCGACAGATCAGCTCCCTGTTCGTCGAAGAACATGATGTCGACGGAGTCCGGCACCCCGGGCGACGTACGGATCATGATTCCGCCGGCGCTGCCCCGAGCCGTCTGCTGCCGGGCGACCGGCAGCGGCACGTTCTCCAGATCGCGTACGTCGATGGCGCTGGCCTGCAACGCCGAGATCACCGCACGCTTCAGCGCACGGGCACCTCGCGAGTGGTCGCGCGCGGTGGTGACGGTCGAGCCCTTCTTCAGGGTCGTCGCATACGCCCCGGCGAGCCGCACCGCCAGCTCCGGCGTGATCTCCACATTCAGGATGCCGGAGACACCACGGGCACCGAACAGATGCGCCTGACCGCGGGACTCCCAGATGACGGACGTGTTGACGAACGCGCCCGCCTCGATCGTCTTGAACGGGTAGACCCGCACATTGCCCTGGATGATCGATTCTTCACCGACGAGACACTCGTCGCCGATCACCGCGCCGTCCTCGATACGGGCGGCCCGCATGATGTCGGTGTTCTTCCCGACGACACAGCCTCTGAGGTTGCTGTGCTGCCCGATGTAGACGTTGTCGTGGACGACGGCCTTGTGCAGGAACGCGCCCTCCTTCACCACGACGTTCGAGCCGATCACCGTGTGCTCGCGGATCTCGGCGTTCGCCTCGACCTTGGCGTAGTCCCCGATGTACAGGGGCCCGCGCAGCACGGCGTCGGGGTGCACCTCGGCGCCCTCCGCGACCCACACGCCGGGCGAGATCTCGAAGCCGTCGAGCTCGACGTCGACCTTGCCCTCCAGGACGTCGGCCTGGGCCTTGCCGTAGCTCTCGTGCGTGCCGACGTCTTCCCAGTAGCCCTCGGCGATGTAGCCGTAGACGGGCTTGCCTTCCTTCATGAGCTGCGGGAAGACATCACCGGACCAGTCGACGGGCACGTCGGCCTCGACGTAGTCGAAGACCTCGGGCTCCATCACGTAGATGCCCGTGTTCACCGTGTCGGAGAAGACCTGTCCCCAGGTCGGCTTCTCCAGGAAGCGCTCGACCTTGCCTTCCTCGTCGACGATGGTGATGCCGAATTCCAGCGGGTTCGGTACGCGCGTCAGACAGACGGTGACGAGCGCGCCCTTTTCCTTGTGGAAGTTAATCAGCTCGGTGAGGTCGAAATCGGTCAGCGCGTCACCGGAGATCACGAGGAAGGCGTCGTCCTTCAGCGCTTCCTCGGCGTTCTTCACGCTGCCCGCTGTGCCGAGCGGCTTCTCCTCGTTGGCATACGTGAGCTCCATCCCAAGCTCTTCGCCGTCGCCGAAGTAGTTCTTGACGAGTGAGGCCAAGAACTGCACTGTTACCACGGTCTCGGTCAGACCATGCCTCTTCAGCAGGCGCAGCACATGCTCCATGATCGGCCGATTGGCCACGGGCAGGAGCGGCTTGGGCATGCTTGAGGTCATGGGGCGAAGGCGGGTGCCTTCGCCGCCGGCCATTACGACGGCCTTCATGTCGGAAACGTCCTCCTCATAGACGACGATCTAGCCGACTCAGCCCGCCAAGTTGGTCCCGCATATGTCCATCACGGGTCTAAGCGCCTCTACGGCCGCCAAATCGGCAGGCTCAATCGGCCATGTTGTCCACCTTGACAAGTCGGCGGACCTGAACCACATACAGGATCCCTGCCCACCAATACAGCGTTGTACCCCATCCGGCGAACGCCCATCCGAAAATAGCAGCGAGAGTTGCGAGCCAGCCACTTCCGTCGCTCAGCAGCAGTAGCGGAAAGGCGTACATGAGGTTGAAGGTGGCGGCCTTGCCCAGGAAGTTCACCTGCGGCGGCGGATAGCCGTGGCGCCTGAGGATCCAGACCATCACCAGCAGAACCAGCTCGCGCAGCACAAGCGCCGCGGTCAACCAGAGCGGCAGAATCTCGCGCCACGTCAGTCCGAGCAGCGTGGTGAGGATATAGAGCCGATCGGCCGCGGGGTCGAGCAGCCGGCCGAGTTTGCTGATCTGGTTCCAGCGCCGGGCGAGCTTGCCGTCGAGGTAGTCGCTGACCCCGCTGAGCGCGAGCACAAGGAGTGCCCACCCGTCACTGTTGGGCCCCCCGAACTCCGGCCTGAGGATCAACCACAGGAAGAGAGGCACGCCGGCGAGACGCGCCATGCTGAGGATGTTCGGGATGGTGAGGACACGGTCCGTCTGGACACGCGTCTCCTGGACCTCCACCCGGGGGCCTCCTGTGGGAAAAGTACCAATGATGCCCCCTGACCTTACCCTCAGCTGACACAGGGCGGTGCGGAGGGGTGCCAGGGCACTGTGGCCACAAAACAAAAAAGCCGTGGTCCCTGGAATTTAATCCAGGGACCACGGCTATAAAAGAAGTTCGGCGGCGTCCTACTCTCCCACAGGGTCCCCCCTGCAGTACCATCGGCGCTATGAGGCTTAGCTTCCGGGTTCGGAATGTAACCGGGCGTTTCCCTCACGCTATGACCACCGAAACACTATGA
>NZ_WMBF01000579.1:0-3619 GCF_019400875.1 Streptomyces anatolicus
CCCCTCACCTGCCTCCTCGACATCGCCGGCGTCCGCGCGAGCGCCGCCGCCCTGCGCGGCGCCTTCGAGGCCGTCACCCCGCCCGGCACCCCCGTCCTGCACGCCTTCGCCGTGAAGGCCACCCCGCTCGTACCGGTGCTCCGGCTGCTGCGCGCGGCGGGGATCGGCGCCGAGGTGGCGAGCCCCGGTGAGCTGGCGCTGGCGCGGGCCGCCGGTGTCACGCCCGCCGACACCGTCCTCGACTCCCCCGCCAAGACCCCCGCCGAGCTGCGCCAGGCCCTCGCGCTCGGCATCGCCGTCAACGCCGACAACCCCCAGGAACTTGCCCGCGTCGACGCCCTGGTCCAGTCGGCGCCGACCGCATCCCCCATCGGGCTTCGCGTGAACCCGCAGATCGGCGGCGGCGCGATCGGCGCCCTCTCGACGGCGACGCCCACCTCCAAGTTCGGCGTCCCGCTGCGCGACGAGGGCGCCAGGGAGTGGGTGATCCAGGCCTGCCTCGACCGGCCGTGGCTGACCCGTCTGCACGCGCACTCCGGGTCGCAGGGCATGCCGCTGGAGATGATGGTGCGGGGCGTCGGAGCCACGTACGAACTGGCCGAGGAGATCAACGCACGCGCCGGGCGGCGGCAGATCGACACGGTCGACATCGGCGGCGGCCTGCCCGTCAACTTCGGCTCGGACGACGAGAGTCCGACCCACGCGCAGTACGCGCGCCGCCTCAAGGCGAGGGTGCCGGGGCTGCTCGACGGGCGATACGGCCTTGTCACCGAGTTCGGCCGCTCGCTGCTCGCCAAGCACGGCACGGTGCTCGCCCGCGTCGAGTACGCGAAGAAGGCGGGCGGCAGGCCCATCGCGGTGACGCACGCGGGCGTGCAGGTGGCGACCCGGACCGTGTACGCGCCGCTCTCGTGGCCGCTGCGGATCGCCGCGTACGACGCGAAGGGGCGGCCCAAGAGCGGGCCCGCCGTCGGCCAGGACATCGCGGGCCCGGCCTGTTTCGCGGGCGACCTGCTCGCCGAGAACCGCCCGCTGCCGCTGCTCGAACAGGGCGACCATGTGGCCGTCCTCGACACGGGCGCGTACTACTTCACGGCCCACTACGCGTACAACAGCCTTGCCAGGCCCGGGATCTACGGCTATTCGATCCACGGCGACGACGTACGCTTCGCCGCCGCGCGCGAGCCGCAGACGCTCGACGAGCTGGTGGCGGAGGCGGGCGGCGGCGCGGAGCGGGACGCGCTGCGGTACCTCTGAGCGCCGCCCGCCTCGTCCAGTGCGTCAGAGGGTGGGGCCGGTGGTGAAGAACTCGGTCAGCACAGGCGCGAGGACGTTCGCGTCGACATCGTGGTCCTGGCCGTCCAGCGTGCGGTGCAGGCCGGGCAGGGCCTTGGCCCCGTGGCGGATCCACGCCTCGCTCGCACCGCCGTCGAGCACGAGGAGCCGGTCGGCGAGGGCGTCCCAGCGGCCGGTCGGCAGCGGGCGCCCGGACATCGTGTCGCCCATGACCGTTCCGTCGTAGGGAAGGGTGTGCGCCACCGCTTCCATGCCGGGCCAGAACGGCGCCTGGCGCATCCCGGTCACCACGTCCTGCGGGACGCCGACCGCGCGGGTCAGGAAGTAGGCGACCGCGTCGCCGCGCGCGCCGCTCTCCACGAGGCCGGTGAGGTGGGCGACGTAGTCCTCGGGAAGCGGCGGGCGGCTGTCGTCGACCACGAACGGCGGCTCGTACACGGAGAGGCGGGATATCGCGCTGCCGCCGGCCGCCGCCTCCAGCGCGAGGACGGCACCGGATGACATGCCGTGGACGTACGCGTTGCCACCGGCGAGCGTGATCAGGGCGTCCAGGTCCTCGATCTCGCGCCGGACGTCGTAGGGCGCGGTGTCGCCGCTGTCGCCCCGGCCGCGACGGTCGTAGGTGATGACGTCGAAGTGCCCGGCGAGCAGCCCGGGCAGTTCCCCGAAGTCACCACGGCACTGGAAGGCGCCGCCGGCGAGGATCAGAGCGGGCCCCTGCCCGGTCCGTTCATAGGCGATGGCCGTGCCGTCCTGCGAGAACACCTTGTCCATGGGAATCCGTCTCCGCTCTAGCTCATGGCGGGCCGCGCGCCCGCCCCCTCGGGAACTGACGAACGCCGACATGCTCTGAGCTTCCTCAACTGGCGCATAGTGACGCAGCTCACGGGCAGACCCTTCCTCCAGACGTGTTCGCAGACGTGTTCCCGGTCTCGGGGGAGGCTCCTATGACGGCATCCGGTACACCCACCACCGCACCACCGCCCGCCGAGGAAGGCGCGCTGCACCGCGCCATCGGCCCCAAGCTGCTGATCCTCTTCGTGATCGGCGACATCCTCGGCACGGGCATCTACGCCACCACCGGCAAGGTCGCCGGGAAGGTCGGCGGGGCGCTGTGGCTGCCGTTCGCGATCGGGTTCGTCGTGGCGATCCTGACGGCCGCGTCCTACGTCGAACTGGTCGGGAAGTACCCGAAGGCGGCCGGGGCCGCGCTCTACACCCAGAAGGCGTTCAGGACGCCGTTCCTCACCTTCATCATCGCCTTCATGGTGATGTGCTCGGGGCTCGCGTCGGCGAGCGCCGCCGCCCGCGCCTTCAGCGGTGACTACCTCGCCGAGCTGACGGGCGACGCGCTGCCGCCGACGCTGATCGCGATCACGTTCATCGTCCTCCTCGCGGCGCTGAACATGCGGGGCGTCTCGGAGTCCGTGAAGACGAACGTCGTCCTGACCCTCGTCGAGCTGACCGGTCTCGCGATCATCCTGGGGATCGGCGCGTACGCCGTGCTGACCGGCGACGGGGAGCCCTCCCGCCTCACCGACTTCGAGGCGGGCGGCGGCGGCACCGGCTACGCCCTGATGACCGGAGTCCTCGGCGCCACCGCGCTCGGCTTCTTCGCCTTCGTCGGCTTCGAGGACTCGGTGAACATGGCCGAGGAGACCAAGGACCCGGTGCGCACCTTCCCGCGTGCGATCTTCATCGGCGTCGCGGTGACCGGCACGATCTACGTCCTGGTGGCGCTGGTCTCCTCGCTCCTCGTCGACTACAAGACCTTGGAGGGTTCGAGCGGCCCGCTCCTGGAGGTGGTGAAGGCGGGCGGCGTCGACTTCCCGCACAAACTCTTCGCGCTGATCGCCCTGTTCGCGGTCACCAACTCGGCGCTGATCAACATCATGATGGCCTCGCGGCTCTGCTACGGCATGGCCAACGAACGCATCCTGCCGCGCGCCATGGGCCGCGTCCTCTCCAAGCGCCGCACCCCTGTCGTCGGCATCGTCTTCGTCTCGCTGCTCGCGATCGGCCTGGTCTCGACGGGCGAGATCGAGGGGCTCGGCGATACGACGGCGTTCCTGCTGCTGTGCGTGTTCGCGGTGGTCAACGTGGCGGTGCTTGTCCTGCGCCGGGACCCCGTCGACCACCCGCACTTCCGTACGCCGACGGCCCTGCCGGTCCTCGGCGCGGTCACGGCCCTGGTCCTCGCCAGCCCCCTGGCGGACCGCCCGGCGGAGGTCTACATCCGCGCGGGCGTCCTGATCGCCATCGGGGTGGCGCTGTGGGGGGTCAACAAGGCGGTCCTGAAGTCGCGCGGCGAGGAGTAGGGGCC
>NZ_WMBF01000580.1:0-3618 GCF_019400875.1 Streptomyces anatolicus
GGCCAGCCCGCCGGCGACCGCGTCGTCGATGGCGGCGGCGAGCGCGCGGGCCTCGGGCAGGCCCTGGTCGGTGAGCATCTCGGCGAGACCGCCCGCGTACCCCTGGCCGACGGCGCGGACCTTCCAGGCGCCCTGGCGGCGGTAGAGCTCCAGGGCGACGACGGCGGACTCGGCGTCGAGGTCGGTGAGGGTGTAGCCGGCGATCTCGGCGCCGTCGACGCCGGTGACCGCGACGAAGGGCGCGGGGAGGGCGCGGAAGCTGGCCGGGCCCGCGCCGCCGGTGGGCAGGGCGAGCAGGACGCTGACGCGGTGGACGGCGTCCGGCAGGGCGCCGAGGTCCACGGCGAGGCGGTGGTCGGCCGCCGCCTGCCTGGACACCTCGAGGCCGGGCAGGGTGGGCGAGCCCGGGTGGGCCACCCATTCCACACCGCGGACCTTGCCCTGTTCGTCGCCGAGCGTGGCCCCCGCCACGATCGGCTTGCCGGCCGAGACCCGGATCTCCAGGCGGGTCCCGGGCAGCGGATGGTTCTGCCCGCGCACCAGCTCGGCCGTCATCACTCGTCCCCCTCGTACGTACGGATGTGGCTCAGTACGGATGTGGCTTACAGGTGCGGCAGGATCGACGGCATCAGGTCCTGGAAGGTGCGGCCGTTGGCGGGGTTGCCGATGGCCGTCATCTGCCAGCCGGTGCCCGCGCGGTGGACCTTCGCCATGATCTGGGCGGTGTACTGGCCGCCGCCGTCGAGGGTGTAGCGGGCCAGCTCCTGGCCGTTGGTCTCGTCGACGAGGCGGCAGAACGCGTTCTGCACCTCCTGGAAGGTCTGGCCGGTGAAGGAGTTCACCGTGAAGACGATCTGGTCGATGTGGACGGGGACCCGCTGGAGGTCGACGAGGATCGCCTCGTCGTCCCCGCCCTGGCCGACGCCGCCGACGAGGTTGTCGCCGGTGTGGCGCACCGAGCCGTCGTCGCTGACGAGGTGGCGGAAGAAGACGACGTCGACCGGCTGCTTGTCGGCGAAGAGGACCGCCGAGGCGTCCAGGTCGACCTCGCGGGTGCGGGAGCCGAACAGACCGCGGCGCGGGGCGGCCTGCCAGCCGAGTCCCATGCGCACCGCGGAAAGGGCGCCCCCGTCGTCCTTCTGCAGGCTGATGGCCTGACCCTTGGTCATGTTGACCGTCACGCGCTGTCCCCTCTCGAACTGCCTGGGCAGCCGCCTCTTGCGGCTGCCCAGCACCCTATGCAGTGCGGCCCTCGGCGCCGCACCGCGGGCCGCACATTGTGGCGGTCCTGCAACAGACCGGCCAGTACGCCGTTTCCCCTGCCCCAGGCGTGTTTCCAGGTGCCTTTAGGCCTGGCCCGCCTCTCGCATCTGGCGCAGCTCCTTCTTCATCTCCGACACCTCGTCGCGCAGCCGCGCGGCGATCTCGAACTGGAGGTCGGCGGCGGCCGCGCGCATGCGCGCGGTCATCTCCTCGATCTGCTCGGCCAGTTCGGCGGCGGGGCGGTTGGTCGGGACGGTCTCGCCCTTCTTGCCCTTGGCCTTGGCGGAGGCGCCCGCCTTGGCCGCCTCGCCGCCGAGCGCGGGCACCGGGGCCTTGGCGCCCTTGCCCGCCTTGGGCTTGCGGTAGTCGGAGCCGAGGAGCTGTTCGGTGTCGACCTCTTCGCGCGCGATCGCCGACACGATGTCGTTGATCTTCTTGCGCAGCGGCTGCGGGTCGATCCCCCGCTCCTTGTTGTACGCGATCTGCTTCTCGCGGCGGCGGTTGGTCTCGTCGATGGCCTTCTCCATCGCCGGGGTGATCTTGTCGGCGTACATGTGGACCTGGCCGGAGACGTTGCGCGCCGCGCGGCCGATGGTCTGGATCAGGGAGGTCCCCGAACGCAGGAAGCCCTCCTTGTCGGCGTCGAGGATCGCCACCAGGGAGACCTCGGGCAGGTCGAGGCCCTCGCGCAGGAGGTTGATGCCGACCAGGACGTCGTACTCACCGGCGCGCAGCTCGCGCAGCAGTTCCACGCGGCGCAGCGTGTCGACGTCGCTGTGCAGATAGCGGACCTGGATGCCCAGCTCCAGGAAGTAGTCGGTGAGGTCCTCGGCCATCTTCTTGGTGAGCGTGGTGACGAGGACGCGCTCGTCCTTCTCGGTGCGGGTGCGGATCTCGTGCACCAGGTCGTCGATCTGCCCCTCGGTGGGCTTGACGACGACCTCGGGGTCGACGAGGCCGGTGGGGCGGATGATCTGCTCGACGAAGCCGTCGCCGCGCGACAGCTCGTACTTCCCCGGGGTCGCCGAGAGGTAGACCGTCTGGCCGATGCGGCCGAGGAACTCCTCCCACTTCAGGGGGCGGTTGTCCAGCGCGGACGGCAGGCGGAAGCCGTGGTCGACGAGGGTGCGCTTGCGGGAGGCGTCGCCCTCGTACATCGCGCCGATCTGCGGGACCGTGACGTGCGACTCGTCGAGGACGAGGAGGAAGTCCTCGGGGAAGTAGTCCAGGAGGGTGTTGGGGGCCGTGCCGGGGGCTCGGTCGTCGAAGTGCATCGAGTAGTTCTCGACGCCGGAGCAGGAGCCGATCTGGCGGAGCATCTCCAGGTCGTACGTGGTGCGCATGCGCAGGCGCTGGGCCTCCAGCATCTTGCCCTGCTTCTCCAGCTCGGCGAGGCGCTCGGTCAGCTCCTTCTCGATACCGGTGACCGCCTTCTCCAGGCGCTCGGGGCCCGCCACGTAGTGCGACGCCGGGAAGACGTACAGATGGTCGTCGTCGCTGATGACCTCGCCGGTGAGCGGGTGGAGGGTGGAGAGCGCCTCGATCTCGTCGCCGAACATCTCGATGCGGACGGCCAGCTCCTCATAGACCGGGAAGATCTCGATCGTGTCGCCGCGGACGCGGAAGGTGCCGCGGGTGAACGCCAGGTCGTTGCGCGTGTACTGGATGTCGACGAAGCGGCGCAGCAGCTGGTCGCGGTCGATCTCGTCGCCGACCTTGAGCGGGACCATGCGGTCCACGTACTCCTGCGGGGTGCCGAGGCCGTAGATGCAGGAGACGGAGGCGACCACGATCACGTCGCGGCGGGTCAGCAGGGAGTTCGTCGCGGAGTGGCGCAGGCGCTCCACTTCCTCGTTGATCGAGGAGTCCTTCTCGATGTAGGTGTCCGACTGCGGGACGTATGCCTCGGGCTGGTAGTAGTCGTAGTACGAGACGAAGTACTCGACCGCGTTGTTCGGCAGAAGCTCGCGGAACTCGTTCGCCAGCTGGGCGGCCAGTGTCTTGTTCGGCGCCATCACGAGGGTGGGGCGCTGGAGCTTCTCGATCATCCACGCGGTGGTGGCCGACTTGCCGGTGCCGGTCGCGCCGAGGAGGACGACATCCTTCTCACCTGCGAGGATGCGCCGCTCCAGCTCGGCGATGGCCGCCGGCTGGTCGCCGCTTGGCTGGTAGGGACTGACGACCTCGAAAGGTGCCACCGTGCGTTCGATCTTGGATACGGGCCGCATGGAATCCACCGTACGACCCAGCACTGACAACCGGGCGGGATCAGCCGCTCAGCGGGGCTCCGTCAGCGGTTCTGCGGGGTGCGCGAGCCGGGCCGCTGCCGGGCCCCGCGGCGGGGCGCGGCGTACC
>NZ_WMBF01000058.1:0-22035 GCF_019400875.1 Streptomyces anatolicus
ATGCGGAGCGGAGCGCATGTCGGAGTCGTGCGTCATGGCAGGCCTCACTGAGGTTCACGGTTGGGGGAGCGGCACGGACGCGGAACGGCTGGTGGCCGACCGGTGCCTCGATCCTCCCGGCCGCCGCGCCGCCGGACACGCCCGCCGTCCCCCGGCTTCCCGGTGGTGCCAGCCACCCCTGCCGACCAGGGTGGACACCACCGTGCCCGGGTGGCCACGGCGACTGGCGGGGCTGTCACCGGGTACCCGAGGGGTCCGTCCGAGCCGAGGGAACCGAGCGGAAGGAAACACCCATGAGCGACGTACGGACGGTGCGGGCGGGCCGCCGCACCGTGGAACTGCACCGGCCGGAGAAGATCCTCTTCCCGGCCGGTGACGACGACGGCAGCGACAGGGAACACATCGAAGGCGCGGCCAAGGCCTACACAAAAGCGGACCTCTTCGACTACTACCGGTCCGTCGCCCCCTTCATGCTGCCCCACCTGCGCGGCCGCCCCCTCATGCTGGAGCGCCACCCGGACGGCGTCGACGGCCCCCGCTTCATGCAGAAGGACACCCCGGACCACTACCCGGACTGGATCACCCGCGCCGAGGTCACCAAGCAGGGCGGCACCGTCACGCACACCGTGTGCGACGACACGGCGAGCCTGCTCTTCCTCGCCGACCAGGCGTGCCTGACCCTGCACCGCTGGCTCTCCCGCACCGGCGATATCGACCGCCCCGACCGGCTGGTCTTCGACCTCGACCCGGCGAAGGACGACTTCGGCGCCGTACGGGAAGCGGCCCGGCTCCTCGGTGAACTCCTCGACCACATGAGCCTGCCGTCCGCCCTGATGACGACCGGCTCACGCGGCCTGCACGTCGTCGTGCCCCTCAACGGCAACCACGACTTCGACGACGTACGCGACTTCGCCAAGGACGTCGCCGACACGCTCGCCGCGGCACATCCCGAGAGGTTCACCACAGCCGCCCGCAAGGAGGCCCGCGGCGACCGGCTCTACCTCGACGTGCAGCGCAACGGGTACGCGCAGACAGCGGTCGCCCCCTTCTCCGTGCGGGCCGCGCCCGGCGCCCCCGTGGCCGTCCCGATCGCCTGGGAACAGCTGGACGACCCTGCGGTGCACGCCCGCCGCTGGACCATCGAGGACGCCGTCGAACAGGCCCGTACCGACCCGTGGGCCGGCGTTCCGCGCAACGGACGCGCCCTTGGACCGGCCCGCCGCAAGCTGCGCGCCCTGCGCGGTTGAGGCGAGGTTTGGCCAAGGGCCACCGGGACACACGTACCGGGAGGTGGACATGGCCAATACGTCACGTAAGACAACAGACTCCAAGACAACGGACACCGAGCAGGACGAGCTGCCGGGCCCCATGGCGGTCCTGCGGGCAGCGCAGACCCAGCTCGCCGAGCTGACCGGCATGACAGCCGAATCGGTGTCCTCCTTCGAACGCACCGAGGAGGGATGGCTTTTGGAGATCGAAGTGCTCGAGCTGGCCCGTGTCCCGGACACGATGAGCCTGCTGGCGAGCTACGAGGTCCGGCTCGACCCCCAGGGCGAGCTGACCGGCTACCGGCGGGTGCGCCGCTACGAGCGCGGACGTTCGGACCCGCACAAGAGGTAGGCCAAGACACAGGCACGACAACGCTCCACAGCAAGCAAGCAAGCAAGCAAGCAGCAAGTAGGCAAGGGAAACAAGGCAGCCAAAGCAAGGAGGCTCAGTCGGCATGACCGTAGTCCCGGCACAACAGTCCGGCGGCGGAGGCGGCACCAGTGGCCTGTACGACGTCGTGGAACTCATCCTCGACCGAGGACTCGTCATCGACGCCTTCGTACGCGTTTCGCTCGTCGGTATCGAGATCCTGAAGATCGATGTCCGTGTCGTGGTCGCGAGCGTCGACACGTATCTCCGGTTCGCCGAGGCGTGCAACCGCCTCGACCTGGAGAGCGGAAGGAAGAAGGACCCCGGCCTGCCCGACCTCGTGGGCGAGATCACCGAGTCCGGCGCCAAGGGCAAGTCCAAGGGCGCGCTCTCCGGAGCCGCCGAGACCATATCGGACGCCTTCAAGCAGTCCCGTGAGGAAGGCGAGCGCCAGAGCGAGGAGCGCCCGCGGGCCCGGCGCTCCACGACGTCCCGCCGCAAGGAGGAGAAGGAGTGACCACCTACGTCTACGGCATCGCGAGCAGCTCCCACCCGTCCCTGCCGGACGGCATGGAGGGCATAGGGAAGCCGGCGTGCGCCGTGCGCATCCTGAAGCAGGGTGAACTCGCCGCGATCGTCAGCGATGCCCCCGAGGACCTCAAGCCCAAGCGGCGTGACCTGCTCGCGCACCAGAACGTGCTGTCGGAGGCGGGCGCCGCGGGCTCCGTCCTGCCGATGCGCTTCGGCAGTCTCGCCCCGGACGACGAGACCGTCGTATCCGTACTGGGGGAGCGCGCCGACCACTACACGGAGCGGCTGCGCACCCTCGACGGCAAGGTCGAGTACAACGTGAAGGCCTCGCACAACGAACAGGCCGTGCTGCACCAGGTCCTCGCGGAGAACCCGGAGCTGCGCGCCATGGTGGAGGCCAACCAGCGCCAGGGCGGCGGCAGCCACGAGCAGAAGCTGCAGCTCGGTGAGGCGGTCACCTCCGCGGTGCGGGCCCGGGAGGCGAGCGACGCCGTCGAGGTGCGGCGCGCGCTGGAACCGACGGCGGAATCGGTCGCCGACGGGCCCGAGGGCACCGGCTGGCTCGCCAACGTCTCGTTCTTGGTGAGCCGCAAGTCCGCCGAGGGCTTCGTCGCCGCGGTGGAGGAACTGCGCACCACCCAGCCGCACCTGGAACTCAAGGTGCACGGTCCGCTGCCCCCGTACAGCTTCGTCGACCCGGGACCCGCCGAACCGGCGACGTGACGGGATGGGACTGATCGGCGAACTGCTTCTGCTGCCGCTGGCCCCGGCCCGTGGCTCCCTCTGGGTGCTGAACCAAGTGGTCGACGAGGCGGAGCGGCAGTACTACGACCCCTCGGCCATCCGTCGTGAACTCGCCCGCCTCGAGGAGCGCCTGGAGGCGGGCGAGATCGACGAGGACGAGTTCGAGCGGGCCGAGGACGAACTCCTCGACCGGCTGCAGCACAGCACAGGACAGGACTTCAGACAATGAACCGACTGGCAATGGGCCTTGCCGTGGGCGCGGGATACGTCCTCGGCCGCACGAAGAAGGCGAAGTTCGCGTTCGCCGTCGGCACGATGGTCGCGGGCAAGAAGCTGAACCTGAGCCCGAAGGCGCTGGGATCGCTTGTGACCCAGCAGCTGGAGAACAACCCGCAGTTCAAGGAGATAGGCGACCAGCTGCGCGAGGATCTGCGGGGCGTGGGCAAGGCCGCCACGGGCTCGCTCCTCAACCGGCAGCTCGAAGGCCTCGCCGACCGCCTGCACGACCGCACCCTCGACGTCCAGGACCGCATCTCCGGCGTGGTGCCGGACGAGGTCAAGGGCTCCGACAGGGACGACGAGGACGCGGAGGATGGCGAGGACGCGGAGGACACCAAGGCCGAGGACGCCGAGGACAGCAAGAACGCCGAGGACGAGGAAGAGCCGGCCGGGCGGCGCAAGAAGACGGCGGCCAAGAGGCCGTCCGCCCAGAAGCCGAAGTCCGAGCCCAAGGCGGCCGCGAAGAAGACCGCGGTGAAGAAGACCACCGCCCGCAAGACCGCCCAGAAGAAGTCGGCTT
Source organism: Streptomyces anatolicus (assembly GCF_019400875.1). Classification (NCBI taxonomy): domain Bacteria; kingdom Bacillati; phylum Actinomycetota; class Actinomycetes; order Kitasatosporales; family Streptomycetaceae; genus Streptomyces; species Streptomyces anatolicus. The sequence goes on from NZ_WMBF01000058.1 coordinate 3,713, forward strand.
CCGCGGCGCGCGGCACCGCCCGCAAGACGGCCTCGGCGACCCGCACGGGCAGCCGGGCGAAGGGAGGCGACCGTGGCTGAGTCACCGCTGAGCAACATCACGCGAAGCCCCGCCGCCGACCGCCTGAAGGAAGAGGCGCAGGCCTACCTCATGGCGCAGGTCGAGCGCATGCTCGTCGGCGTCGGCCACCGCCTCGGCGACGCCACCGTCAAGCTGAACGACATCGCGGACGGCAAGAGCCCCGGCTTCGGCAAGCTCGCGCTGAACGCGGGCAAGAAGGTCGCCGAGGGCAAGGGCCCGGTGCGCAGCGCGCTGGAACTGGGCGGAGGCCACCTCAAGGACAAGGTCACCGACGCCGTCAAGGGCATCGGCGGTGGCAAGCGCAAGAAGGGCGGCGCGGGCCAGAAGCCCACGGTCATCCTGGAGTACGTCGATGTCGGCGTCCCGGTCCGTGAGGCGTACGACCAGTGGACCCAGTTCCAGGAGTTCTCCACCTTCGCCAAGGGCGTCAAGAGCGTCACCGTGGCGAACGACACGGACTCCGACTGGAAGGCCAAGGTCTTCTGGTCCAGCCGCAGTTGGAAGGCGCACACCACCGAGCAGGTGCCGGACCAGCGGATCACCTGGACGTCGGAGGGCGCCAAGGGCTCGACCAAGGGTGTCGTCACCTTCCACCCGCTCGCGGAGAACCTCACCCGCGTCCTGCTGGTCATCGAGTACTACCCCAAGGGCCTCTTCGAGAAGACCGGCAACATCTGGCGCGCCCAGGGCCGCAGGGCACGCCTCGACCTCAAGCACTTCGCCCGGCACATCTCGCTGCGCGGCGAGGCGAGCGACGGCTGGCGCGGCGAGATCCGCGACGGCGAGGTCGTCCGCAGCCACGAGGACGCCGTGGCCGAGGAGGAGGACGAGCGCTCCGAGAACGAGCACGCCGAGGACGAGCACGCCGAGGACGAGCACGCCGAGGACGAGCGCCCGGAGGACGAGTACGAGGAGCAGGACGAGCCCGAGGACGAGTACGACGAGGAGGAAGACGAGGAAGACGCCCGCGAGGACGAGCCGGAGGCGGAGTACGAGGACGAGGACGAGCCCGAGGAAGAGGTCGACGAGGAGACCGAGGGCGAGCCCGAGGACGAGTACGACGACGTCGACGAGGACGCTGACGACGAGGCCGACGAAGAGGCCGAGGCCGAAGCTGACGACGACGCCGACGAGATCGATGAGGAGGCCGACGCCGACGAGGAGAAGCGGCGCGAGTACGCCGAGTCGGCCGACGGCGGCCGGGGCAGCCGATGACGGCCTCCCCGGGCGGCGGCGGCGGTCTGCCCGGCCCCTACGGCAGCAGCGGCGGAGGGGCCAACCTCGCGGACATCCTCGAACGCGTCCTGGACAAGGGCATCGTCATCGCGGGCGACATCAAGATCAACCTGCTCGACATCGAACTGCTCACCATCAAATTGCGCCTGATCGTCGCGTCGGTGGACAAGGCCAAGGAGATGGGTATCGACTGGTGGGAGCAGGACCCGGCGCTGTCGTCCGGAGCGCGCCACAAGGAGCTGGCGAAGGAGAACGCCGAGCTGAGGCGGCGGCTGGACGAACTGGAGTCCCAGGGGGTCCTGGAACCCGCCGAGAAGGAGTCACGTGAGCCTCGCAACTGAGGAACTGCGTTACGTCTACGCGGTCTGCCGTCCGCTGGACGCACCGCTCGCCGCCGACCTGACCGGGGTCGGCGGCGTGCCGCCCCGCCAGCTCGCCCACGAGGGCCTCATCGCCGTCGTGGGCCCGGTGCCGGAGCGGGACTTCGCGGAGGAACCGCTGCGCAGGCATCTGGAGGACCTGGACTGGCTCTCCGACACGGCCCGCGCGCACCAGCGGGTGATCTCCGCCCTCACCAGCGTCACCTGCCCGCTGCCGCTGCGGCTCGCCACCGTCTTCCGGGACGACAGCGGCGTGCGCGCCATGCTGGAGGAGGGCGCGGACCGGTTCCGCCGGGTCCTCGACCGGATCGACGGGTGCGTGGAGTGGGGCGTCAAGGTCCATCTGGAGAGCGAGGAGTCGCGGGAGCGGCCCGCCGAGGCCCCGGCGCCGGAGAAGCCGCGTTCGGGACGCGACTATCTGCGCCAGCGGCGCAGCCGGCAGACGGCCCAGGACGAGAGCTGGCAGCGGGCCGAGGCCTTCGCCCAGGCCCTGCACGAGAGGCTGTCGCGGCGCTCCGACGACTCCCGGCTGCACGCCCCGCAGAACTCGTCCCTCTCCAAGGCGCCCGGACGGAACATCCTCAACGCCGCCTATCTGGTGCCCCGCGCGCACTCGGAGGAGTTCGTCGAACTCGTCGACCGCACGAAGGACGAGGAGCAGGAGTCGTCCGGCCTGCGGGTGGAGCTGACGGGCCCCTGGGCGGCCTACTCCTTCACCGCCGACGACCCGGGCACCGACGGGACCGGCACGGGCACCAGCAGCGGCAGCGGCACCGACACGACGGAGCGCTCGCGATGACAGTCGTGGAGCGCCGCGAAATAGCCCTGGTCGACCTGCTCGACCGCCTTCTCGCGGGCGGGGTCGTCATCACGGGAGACATCACGCTGCGGATCGCGGATGTCGACCTCGTACGCATCGACCTGAACGCCCTGATCAGCTCGGTGAACGAGCAAGTGCCCTCACCGTGGCCGGAATTGGAGTGACCGATGGAGTCCAGCGAGCCCGTTGAACGAACTGAGCCCGCTGAGCCCAGCGACCTCGCGGCGGACAAGGGCCGCGGCGACCGCAAGCGCGTGGACCTCGACCCGGACACCGTGGAGCGGGACCTGGTGAAGCTGGTCCTGACCATCATCGAGCTGCTGCGGCAGCTCATGGAGCGCCAGGCGGTGCGCCGCTTCGACACCGGCGACCTGACCGAGGACCAGGAGGAGCGGATCGGGCTGACGCTGATGCTCCTGGAGGACCGGATGGCCGAGCTGCGCGACCGGTACGGGCTGCGGGCCGAGGACCTGAACCTGGACCTCGGCCCGCTGGGCCCCCTGCTGCCGAGGGAGTAATCGCCGGCTGACCGTAACCTGCTTACCTACGGGAGGGGTTGTGCGGGACACTCCCTGAGATGGATGAGCTGACGGGCGCGGTCGCCGACGCCGAGGACGGCGCGGGAGACAGAGCTGAGGACGGCGCGGTCGCCGACGCAGAGGACGGCGCGGCGCGCCCGGAGCTGGGGCGGCACCGCCGGACCTACCGCCCGCGGCGCGCCACGCTCTCCGCGTATGCGCTGCTCCTGCTGGCCCTGACTCCCGTAGCGGCCCTGGCCTGCCTCGCGACGGTTCTCATCGGCGCGATCTTTGACTGGGCGGGCGGCCTTACGCCCGTCGTGGTCGGCGGGCTCGCGCTCCTGTGTCCGTTCGCCGTCCGGGTGTGGTGGCGTCGGCGGCACACGAAAGTGGAGTTCCGCCTCTACGACGACGGCCTCGTCGCGATCGCGGCCGACGGTACGGAAGCGGTCTACCTCTGGCGGACGGTCACCGTCTTCACGGACAGCGCGAATCGCTACAAGCTGTGCGGCCCCGAGGGGAGGGTCGTCACGCTCGGGGCAGCGCACCGAGGCCCCGCACTCGGCGGGGAGAGGATCAAGGGCCGACGCACCCGGACAGTGATCAGAGGCGCCCAGCTCCCCCAGGAGGAGGAGTGGGGTCCGGCGATACGGCAGGGGGTCCGGGACGCGCAGCTGGCCGCCGCCACCGAAACGGTGCAGGGCGGTGGTGAAGTCCTTTTCGGGGACCTGGTGTTGAGCCAGGGGGGCCTGACCGTACGGCGCAGGCGCGGCCGGGACGACTTCACCGCCTGGGCGGACGTCGACAGGCTCTCCCTCACGGCTGAGGGCGATCTCGTGGTCACCTCGCGCGGCAGCGACTTCCCGACGTACTTCGTGAGGCCCGGATACCGGGTACCCAATCTGGAGATCTTCCTCGACATCGCCCGTCGGCTGCACGCGCGCAGCTCGCGGGCCGCGGCCACTCCGGCCGCGGCCGCCCCTGCCGCGCCGCCCCCGGAGCCTTCGGCCGCCCGCGATGACCGGGAGCCGCTAATCGAGGTGCCGGAACTCCTGGCCCTGTACGTCACCTTCGGGGTGGGCGCGTGGGCGGCCTGGCACTTGGGTACCAGGCAGGAGATCGACGGGCTGGGGTCCGCGCTCCTCGCCGCCCTCAGGGCCGCCTTCGGCGGGATCTTCGGGGCGGTCGCGGGCGTCGGCCTCGCGGCAGCCGTCATGGCCACGCCGGAGATAGTCGGCGGGCTGATCCTCGAACCGGTGATCCGCTGGTTCCGGCACCGCCGGTACGTCGCCGCGGCCGTCCTCGCGCTGTGCGCGGTCGTCCCGCCGGTGGCCCTGCTCCTCGTCCTGTTCCGCGCGTTCCCCTCTCGCCTCGTCCCGCTGGTGGTGCTGCTGTTCTTCGGCGGCTGGACGCTGCTGCTCGCCGTGAAGCGGTGCGGTGTGTCCGAACGCCTGATCGTGCGGCACCTGCCGGACCTCCCCGGCGTGTGCCTCGCCTACCTCGCCGTCGAGCAGCTCGTCTCCGGCGACGTACTGACCCTCGCACCGGCCGCCGGATTCTTCTTCCCGCTCGCCGTCTGGCTCTCCTGCCGAGGCTGGCGGAAGCTGAAGGACTCGACGCGGCCGACGGTGCAGGCGGCGGCCGACATCGTCCTGTCCGTGCAACTCGGCCTGGTGCTGAGCGTGTTCATGGTCTGGCTGGCCAACGTCCTGTCCTTCACCCCGCCCCAAGTCACCGTGGTGCGTGGCGTGGTGGAAAGCATCCAAGGGCTGACCGAGGTGCACTGGCTGTACTGGCTGGCGGTCTACACCGTCCTCGCACTCGGCAGTTACGTGGTCCTGCGCTGGCCGGACCGGGTCGCGCGGTTCAGGGGGCGGCTGCGCCCGGCGCGCTTCGGCGAATCCCGGCTGCCGTTCGGCATGACCGCCAACTTCGCACGCCGCTCCCTGTCAGGGGTCAACGTCGGCATCATGGTCGCCCTGCTGTTCCTCGTCGCCCTGGCCCCGGTCTCGGAGGGCGCCTGGAAGAGGCCGGTGGCCGAGAGGTACGCGCTCGAGGTCCAGCGGCGACAGTACGCCGAGGGTGCCACGGCCGCGTACAAGGAGATCCACCAGCAGGTCTCGGCGCATCCACGGTCCGCCGCCCGCCTGAGAGACGTGATCCTCGCCGTGCACCGGGCCGCGCCTTCGCCACCCGGGGAGCCCGTGAACCCGGCGGCGCTGGACATCGCCCGGCAGGTCGGCCGCTACCAGGCCGCCACCCTCGATGTCGACGACCCGGCGCCACCTCCCGGCCAGGACGACCCCGCACCACCACCCGACCAGGCCCCCGACGCCGACGACCTCGACGGGCGGCTCGATCAGCTCGACGAGACCCAGCAGCGCACCGCTGAGCGGGAGCAGCAGGCCGACCGGTTCGCGGAGCTGTCCTCTCTCGCGATCACCCGCACCTTCGACGCGCTCGACCTCGGCGACAACCAGGCCGTACAGCTCGTCAAGGAGTACCTGGGCGGGCTGGTGGAGGACGGGCCGGTGAAGAAAATCTTCCACCGGTGGGGCGAAGGCATCGGCCGGCCCTCGCCCGACGACGGCCAGCCCCCGCCGGACGGGGACCAGCCCTCGCCCGACGGCGACCAACCCCCGCCCGAAGGCCGCCGCCTCCTGCGCATCGACGTCCGCCGACTGACGGCGGTGGCCTACGAACGCACCCACGCGGCAGTCGCACGCGCCGACGCCGGCCTGCTCACCTTCTACGGCCGGTTCGGCATCGGCATCCCCGCCGAGAACACCTCGCTGAGACCCGCGGTCGATCTGGCGAACCAGCACCGGTACCTGCGGCAGGGCACCGGCCCCTGCTCCGGCTGTGTCGGCTCCACGACCGGCGGTTCCGGCACGGGTGGGGGCGGAGGCGGCGGGCGCCGCTGAGAGGCGCCGGGCGCACGAGGGAACGTATGGCCGCTACTTGCGGCACACGTATGGCGGCTACTTGCGGCAGAGGATCTCGCCGTGCAGTACCACGAACCAGCCGTCCTCCTCGCCGCCCCACGCCCGCCACGCGTCCGCGATGGCCCGCAGCCGCTCCGCGTCCGTGTGGTCGCCCGACACCGCCCGCCCGGCGTAGGAGGAGGCGACCGTGCGGTCCGCCCACAGCCCGCTCCACCAGGCGCGCTCCTCGTCGGAGGAGTAGCACCACGTGCCCGCGCTCGCGGTGACGTCCGTGAGACCGGCCGCCAGGGCCCAGGACTTGAGCCGGCGCCCCGCGTCGGGCTCGCCGCCGTTGGCGCGGGCCACCCGCAGGTAGAGGTCGAGCCAGTCGTCCATCAGGGGCGCGTTCGGATACCAGGTCATCGCCGAGTAGTCCGCGTCGCGGGCCGCGATGATGCCGCCCGGCTCGCAGACCCGCCGCATCTCGCTCAGGGCGCGCACCGGATCGCCCACGTGCTGCAGCACCTGATGGGCGTGGACGACACTGAAGGTGTCGTCGGGGAAGTCGAGGTCGTGCACGTCGGCGACGGCGAACTCCACGTTGTGCAGGCCGCGTTCGGCGGCCGTGGCGCGCGCCGTGCCGAGGATGCCGGGCGCGTGGTCGACGCCCGTCACGTGGCCGTCCGGGACGAGCTCCGCCAGGTCGGCGGTGATCGTGCCCGGGCCGCAGCCGATGTCGAGGATCTTCATGTGCGGCTTCAGCGAACCGACGAGGTACGCGGCCGAGTTGGCGGCGGTGCGCCAGGTGTGGGAACGCAGTACGGACTCGTGGTGCCCGTGCGTGTAGACGGCGGTCTCTTTCGGCATGGCGGAACTCCTCCAGGTGCGCTGCGCGCTTGCTGCGGTACGCCGAAGTTACGCCGCCAAGCCGAATAATGAGACCCGCGTATCAGTATGTGGTCAGCCGATGAGGGGGAGCGGACGGTAGACGGTCAGCGCCTCCGGGAGCTTGTCGAGCGTCAACGCGCCCCGGACCACGGTGACTTCACCGTCGTACGCCGCCACCGTGCCCGGACCGATGTCGTCCACCCGCAGACTCCGCAGCCGCACCGCCGCCTGGACGGGCGTGCGGACCGCCGAACCGGCGAGCGCGGCGGCGAGCAGCCGCACGCCCGGCTTCCGGCCGCCGTGCACGATGCGTACGTCCAGCAGCCCGTCCGCCAGATCGAGCCGGCGGCCCGGCGCCAGACCGAAGCGGTGGTACGAGCCGTTGCCCGCGAAGAGCAGCCACACCGGCCGCCTGCGCCCCCGGAACTCGGCGCTCATCGGCGCGGGCTCCGAGCGCAGCGTCCGCAGGGCGGCGAGGGCCGCGGCGGGCCGGTCACCGAGACGGCGCGCCCAGCGGTCGCTGCGGCGGACCGTCTCCGGGTGGACGCCGAGACTGAACGTGTTGAGGAAGATCCCCTCGGTCCGGTCCCTGTCCTCCCCGGCGGTCTCCTCCGAAGCGTCGAAACGGTCCACGTCAGTGCTGAAGCGGCCCACGTCGACGGCGACCGCGCCGCCCGTCTCCACGGCACGGCACAGGTCGCGCGTGTCCTCCACGCCGATGTCGTACGCGAAGTGCGCCGGCGGACCCGCGGGCAGCACCGCGAGCGGCAGCCCGTGCCGCAGGGCGACACCGGCCGCGGCGTTCACGCAGCCGTCGCCGCCGCACACCCCCAGCGCCCGCGCCCGGCCCGCCGCCTTCTCCAGCTCGGCGGCGAGGTCGGCCGGATCGCAGGCGACGACCTCCGCGAGGGGCAGCGCCGCCCGCAGGGCCCTCGCACGCTCCCCGGCGCGTTCCCCGGCGCGCCCGCCGGACTCGACGGCCAGGACCAGCCCCTCGCCACCGGGCAGCGCGGGGGCGTCGGCACGCGGCCTGCCCGGGGCGGGCAGCTGACCACGGGTCGGGGCGAGGCCGCGTACCGCGAAGGCCGCGCCCGCCCCCAGCGCCGCACCCGCGAGGACGTCGCTCGGAAAGTGCACGCCGGTGTAGACGCGGGAGAGCGCCACCGCGCCCGCCACGGGCGCGACCCCGGCACCCCAGGCCCGCGACTCCAGCGCCACCCCGGTGGCGAAGGCGGCAGCGGAGGCGGAGTGGCCCGAGGGGAACGACGTGGTGATGGGCTGCCGCTTCAGCTGGCGGATCAGCGGCACCGTGTCGAGCAGCGGCCGGGCGCGGCGCACCGAGCGCTTGCCGAGGGTGTTGATGGTCGCGGAGGCCAGCGCGAGCGAGGCGACCCCGCGCACGGCGGCCCGGCGGGCCCTCGGCGTGCCGGTCGCCGCGATCGCCGCGGCCGCGCCGAACCACAGAAGCCCGTGGTTGGCGCCGCGGCTCAGCCGGGGCAGGAGACGGTCCGCGCCCGGCCAGTGCCGGGTGGCGACCGCGTCGAAGACACGGTGGTCGAGGGCGAGCAGCCGGGTCCGCGCACTGTCCTGACGAGTGGGGGAGACATCTGTGGTCATACGCTGCGGGTACCCGCAGCGGGCGCGGCCACTACCGCCGGGGAAACCGGTTTGCCGCGACGGCGGCCGGACACGGAGAATCCCGCCCATGGGACATCTGGAAGCCGCGCACCTCGAGTACTACTTGCCGGACGGGCGGGCGCTGCTCGGTGACGTCTCCTTCCGGGTCGGCGAGGGCGCGGTCGTCGCCCTGGTCGGGGCGAACGGCGCGGGCAAGACGACACTGCTGCGGCTGATCTCCGGCGAGCTGCAGCCGCACGGCGGCAGCGTCACCGTCAGCGGCGGCCTCGGCGTGATGCCGCAGTTCGTCGGTTCCGTACGCGACGAGAGCACCGTGCGCGACCTGCTCGTCTCCGTCGCCCACCCGCGGCTGCGGGAGGCCGCGAGGGCCGTGGACGCCGCCGAGCACGCGATCATGACGGTCGACGACGAGGCCGCCCAGATGAGCTACGCCCAGGCGCTCTCCGACTGGGCCGAGGTCCAGGGGTACGAGGCCGAGACGCTGTGGGACATCTGCACCACGGCCGCGCTCGGCGTCCCCTACGACAAGGCCCAGTTCCGCGAGGTCCGCACGCTCTCCGGCGGCGAGCAGAAGCGCCTCGTCCTGGAGGCCCTGCTGCGCGGCACCGACGAGGTCCTGCTCCTCGACGAGCCGGACAACTACCTGGACGTCCCCGGCAAGCGCTGGCTTGAGGAGCAGCTGCGGGCGACCCGCAAGACCGTCCTGTTCGTCTCCCACGACCGCGAGCTGCTGGCCCGCGCCGCCGAGAAGATCGTCAGCGTCGAGCAGAGCCCGGGCGGCGCCGACGCGTGGGTGCACGGCGGCGGTTTCGCGACGTTCCACGAGGCCCGCAAGGAGCGCTTCGCCCGCTTCGAGGAGCTGCGCCGCCGCTGGGACGAGAAGCACGAGCAGCTGAAGAAGCTGGTGCGCACGCTGCGCCAGGCCGCCGAGGTCAGCCATGAGATGGCCTCGCGCTACCACGCGGCGCAGACCAGGCTCCGCAAGTTCGAGGAGGCGGGCCCGCCCCCCGAGCCGCCCCGCGAGCAGGACATCACCATGCGCCTGCACGGCGGCCGCACCGGCGTACGGGCCGTGACCTGCGAGGGCCTGGAGCTGACCGGTCTGATGCACCCCTTCGACCTGGAGGTCTTCTACGGCGAGCGGGTCGCCGTCCTCGGTTCGAACGGCTCGGGCAAGTCGCACTTCCTGCGCCTGCTCGCGGGCGACACCGACAACCCCGTGGCGCACACCGGCTCCTGGAAGCTCGGCGCGCGCGTGGTGCCCGGCCACTTCGCGCAGACCCACGCCCACCCCGAGCTGTTCGGCCGCACGCTCCTGGACATCCTGTGGCGCGAGCACGCGCAGGACCGCGGCGCCGCCATGTCCCGGCTGCGGCGGTACGAGCTGACCGGCCAGGCCGAGCAGAAGTTCGAACGGCTCTCCGGCGGCCAGCAGGCCCGCTTCCAGATCCTCCTCCTCGAACTGGAGGGCTGCACGGCACTGCTCCTTGACGAGCCCACCGACAACCTCGACCTGGAGTCGGCCGAGGCCCTCCAGGAAGGCCTCGAAGCCTTCCAGGGCACCGTCCTCGCCGTCACGCACGACCGCTGGTTCGCCCGCTCCTTCGACCGCTACCTGGTCTTCGGCAGCGACGGCCGGGTCCGGGAGACCCCCGAGCCGGTCTGGGACGAGCGCAGGGTGGAGCGCAAGCGGTAGCCGGTGGCCTCGCGCGCCGCGCGCCCGCACCCGGCCCGGTGCATCCTGGGGTAGTACGCGCCGAGCGGGTACCCGGGGGGCAGGGAGCCACGCGACGAAGCGATCGGAGCGATCCATGGACGGAGTCGACCCGGGTCAGCTGGACGACCAGCAGCTCATCAAGGAGCTGGAGACCATCCACCGGACCCGGCACACCACCCTGCTGCACGGCTCGGACGACGCCCTGCGGGCCCACGACGACCGGATGGCGGAGCTGGAGGCCGAGTACCTGCGCCGCCACCCGCGCAGGTCAGTGGCGCCAGGACGCACCCGCACCGGGGCGCGGGAGAGGGGGAACACACCGTCATGACGGAGAACGACACCACGCGGAACGGCACCACGCAGAACGGCACCACGGAGACCGGCACCACGGACGACGGCACGACCACCCCGCACGTACTCGACCGGCACGGCGAAGCGCTCGCACTCTTCACCGACCGGGTGCACGCCATCCGTGCCGACCAGTGGGACGCGCCCACCCCCTGCGCCGACTGGAGCGTGCGCGACCTGGTCAACCACCTCACGTCCGAGCAGCTGTGGGTGCCGCCCCTGCTCCGCGACGGCGCGACCGTCGCCGATGTCGGCGACAGTTTCGACGGCGACATGCTCGGACCCGACCCGGTCGCCTCCTGGGACACCGCGGCCACCGCCTCCCGGGCCGCGTTCCGCGAACCGGGCGCCCTGGAGCGCTCGGTCCACCTCTCCTTCGGCGACACCCCGGCGATCTTCTACTGCGCCCAGATGACCACCGACCTGGTGGTGCACGCCTGGGACCTGTCCCGGGCGATCGGCGCCGAGGAGACCCTGCCCAGGGGCCTCGTCGACTTCTCCGTACGGGAGATCTCGCCGTACGCGACGGAGCTGGAGAAGAGCGGCCTCTTCGACCCGCCGGTGGAACCGCCGCCGGGCGCCGATGTACAGACCAAGCTGCTGTGCCTGGTCGGGCGCCGGGTGTGAGGGCGGGGGGCGCCGGCGGGCCGTGGCCGATTCCGCTCGTCCGGCGCGGGGTATTTGATCGGTCATGAGGGTTGGCGTGGTGGACGTGGGGTCGAACACGGTGCGGCTCGTCGTCGCGGATGCCGACGGGCAGGTGCCGTTGCCCGTCCACACGGTGAAGCGGCGGCTGCGGCTGGCCCAGGACGTGGACCGGGACGGGACGCTCGGTGCGGAGCCGGTCGACAAGCTGGTCGAGGCGGTGCGCGACGTACGGGCGCAGGCGCGGCGGTGGGGCGTGGCGGAGCCGTTCGCCTTCGCCACGTCCATCGTGCGCGACGCGCCCAACCGCGCCGACGTGCTCGACGCCGTGGAGGCGGGGACGGGCCTCAGGCTGCGCACCCTGACCGGTGAGGCCGAGGCGGAGCTGACGTTCCTCGCCGCCCGCAGGTGGATGGGGTGGCGCGCCGGGCCGCTCGTCCTCTTCGACATCGGCGGCGGCACGTTCGAGGTGGCCTTCGGCCGCAGCCGGCTGCCCGACTACGCGGCCTCGCTGCCGCTGGGCGCGGGCCGCCTCACGCGCGAGTTCTTCGACGGCCAGGACCCGCCGCGCGCGCGGGACATCAAGGCGGTGCGCCGCCAAGTGCGCCACCAGCTGCGGGACGTGGCCGCCCGGATCCGCTGGGAGATGCCGCACACGGCCGTCGTCACCTCGCGTACGTTCCAGCAGCTCGCCCGGTTGTGCGGCGCCGCCCCCGGCCGCCACGGGCCGTTCGTCCAGCGGGAGTTGGGCCGCGTCGAACTGGGCAGGGCGCTGAAGGAACTCGCGCAGCTGCCCGCGGACCGGCGGGCGCAGCTGCCGGGGATCTCGGCCGCGCGCTCCGGACAGTGCCTCGCCGGTGCCGTGGTGGCCCATACGGCGATGAAGCTGACCGGGATCGAAGTGGTGACCGTCTGCCCCTGGGCCCTGCGCGAGGGCATCCTGCTGCGCTACATCGAGGACGGCGACGACGCGTGGTGGGCCCAGGAGGAGCGCCTGGCCGCCGGTGACGGCACGCACGACGACTCCACACCCCTGCGGCTCGCCACCTCCTCGCCCTGACACCGGCCCGCCTGCCGCTATCGGGCGGGCGGGGCCGCTGCCCAGGGCGCTGATGGGGCCGCGGGCGGCTCAGGCCCGGTGGATGCTCGGCTCAGGCCTGGTGGATCCCCGGCCAGCTGTCCGGATCGGCGCGGCTGATGTCGGCCAGCGCCGATGCCGGGTCCTGGGCGAGCGCCAGATCGCCGAGGCTGACCATCCCCACCGGGTGACCGTCCTCCACGACGGGCAGCCTGCGGACCGCGTGGTCGCGCATCAGACCGACCGCGTCCGACACGGCGTCATCGGGCGCGACCACCACGGGATTGGGCGTGCACACGGCCTCCGCGCTGACGGTCAGCGGATCCGCCCCGTCGGCCACGGCGCGCAACGCGATGTCCCGGTCGGTGAGCACACCGATGACCTGCCCGTCGGAGGCGACCAGCACATCCCCGATGTCCTGGGCGCGCATGAGCTGCGCCGCCTCGACGAGAGAAGCGTCGGGGCGCACCGCCACCACGCCCGGTGTCATGACGTCCCTTACGAATTCAGCCATGGCTGACCTTCCTGCATGCGTTCGTCGGACACTCTCGGGGTGACCCCGCCCGCAGTACCCCTGTGCCAGAGGGCTATGCGTCGTCTGCCCGGGAGGTTTGCGCCGCCGGGCCGGGGAGACCCGCCCGGCACCACCCCCCACGTCGATCTGGGAGGGCAGAGGTCATGGCGGTACTCGCCGTATTCATCCCGCTGGTCATGTTGGGAGTGGTCCTGGCGCTCGGCCGGTACGAGGAGCTGCTGCTGCCGCCCGCGCGGCACCCGGACGCGGCCGACGGCGTACGGCACCGCGCTGCGTGAGGCGGCGGAACGCGGCCGCCCGGGCCCGTCACACGGCCGGGGCGGCACCCTCCGACGACGGCACTAACCGCGTCGACCGCGGCCCTTCTTGCCCTCGTTCCGCTTCTCCCCGTTCCTCTTGTGGGCGTTCTTCCTCTCCTCGCCCGACCTGCCCGCTCCCGGCAGGAACTCCTGCATCTTCGCCTTCAGGCCCTGCTTCAGCATCGACGAGCGGTCCGCGTCGCCCTTGAGCACCGCCTCCGCCGTCGCCTCCATCTCGTCCCACGTCGCGTGCGGCGGGATCGGCGGCACCGCGGGGTCGGTGCGGAAGTCGATGACCACCGGCTCCTCCGCCGCGAGAGCGGTCCGCCAGGCCGCCTCGACCTCCTCGGGGCGCTCCACCCGGATCCCGGTCAGACCGATGGACCGCGCGAACTCCGCGTACGGCACATCGGGCAGCGCCTGCGAGGGCAGGAACGAGGGCGCGCCGCCCATGGCCCGCATCTCCCACGTGACCTGGTTCAGGTCCTCGTTGTTCCAGACGGCGACGATCAGCCGCGGATCGTCCCAGCGGTGGCGGTACTTGGCGGCCGTGATCAGCTCCGCCATGCCGTTCATCTGCATCGCGCCGTCCCCCACCAGGGCGATCACGGGCCGGTTGGGGTGCGCGAACTTCGCCCCGATCGCGTACGGCACACCGCTCCCCATCGTGGCGAGCGTCCCCGAGAGCGAGGCGCGCATGTCGCCCCGCATCGTCAGATGACGCGCGTACCAGTTCGCCACCGAGCCCGAGTCGCACGTGATGAGCGCGTTGTCCGGCAGCAGCGGGTCCAGGATGTGCGCCACGTACTCCGGGTTGACGGGATCAGCGGACTGCTCGGCCCTGCGCCGCATCACGTCCTTCCAGCGCGTCACGTTGGAGCAGATCTCCTCCTGCCAGTCGCGGCTGACCGCACGCCGGTCCTTGTCGATGAGCGGGATCAGCTCGCGCAGCGTCGCCCGCGCGTCGCCGACGAGATTCACCTCGTACGGATAGCGCATCCCGACCATGTGCGGATCGATGTCGATCTGCACGCCCCGCGCCGAACCGAACTCCGGCAGGAACTGCGCGTAGGGGAAGCTCGACCCGATCGTCAGGAGCGTGTCGCAGTCGCGCATCAGCTCGTACGAAGGCCGGGTGCCGAGCAGGCCGATCGAACCGGTCACATAGGGGAGTTCGTCGCTCAGCGCGTCCTTGCCGAGCAGCGCCTTCGCGACGCCCGCGCCGAGCAGTCGGGCGATCTCCTCTACCTCGGCGCGCGCGCCCGCCGCGCCCTGGCCGATCAGGATCGCCGCCTTGTCGCCGGCGTTGAGCACCTCCGCGGCCCGCTCCAGGGCGGTCGGCGAGGGCAGCGCGGTCCAGCCGCTGCGGTCCAGGCTGGAGGGGACCATCTTGAACGCGTGCGGGGGCGGGGTGTAGTCGAGTTCCTGCACGTCACCGGGGATGATCACGGCGGTCGGGCAGCGGCGCGCGTACGCGGTGCGGATCGCCCGGTCGATGACGTTCGGCAGCTGCTCGGGCACCGTCACGGTCTCCACGAACTCGGACGCCACGTCCTTGAACAGCGTGTGCAGATCGACCTCCTGCTGGTACGAGCCGCCCATCGCACTGCGGTCCGTCTGCCCGACGATCGCGAGCACCGGCACATGGTCGAGCTTCGCGTCGTACAGGCCGTTGAGCAGATGGATGGCGCCCGGCCCCGACGTCGCCACGCACACGCCGAGGCGCTTGCCGAACTTGGCGTAGCCCACGGCCTCGAACGCCGACATCTCCTCGTGCCGCGACTGCACGAACCGGGGCTGGTCCTCGGCCCTGCCCCACGCGGCGAGCAGGCCGTTGATGCCGTCACCCGGATAGCCGAAGACCTGCTCGACCCCCCAGGCGCGCAGCCTCTCCAGGATGTGGTCGGCGACCGTGACGCTCATGGTGGAACCCTCCGGGCGGATCGGAAAACGGCGGTCACCTCCGGGTGTCCGGGGCTACCCGGAGGAAACCTACGGCGGGACCGGGGGCGTTTGGCCTCCCACACGCGGGGCAGGCGAAGAAACAGTGCTTCGGACCGGAGGCACGTCCGTGGGAGCGACCGCATCGCTCGCCCCGGGTGTGTTCCCGGCGTGGCCCCACGCCTGCGCACTCCCACGGTGACCGTCCACCCCCAGGCACATCCGAGGGAGTTGCGACGCATCATGCGTTCCCACACGAGCACGGCAGTACCGCCCAGGAGCACGGCCGCACCGGGCAGGAGCAAGCGCCACTCGCACGACGACGCCCCGGACACCACCGCGGCCTTCGAACGCCTCGTCGAACTCGAAGAGGGCCCCGAACGGGACGCCCTGCGCCAGGAGGTCGTACAGGCCTGGCTGCCCATGGCCCAGCGCCTCGCGGGCCGGTTCCGCAATCGCGGCGAGTCCCTCGACGACCTGCGCCAGGTCGCCGCCCTCGGCCTGGTCAAAGCCGTCGACCGCTACGACCCGCGGCGCGGCACCGCCTTCGAGAGCTATGCCGTGCCGACCGTCACCGGCGAGATCAAGCGGCACTTCCGCGACCACATGTGGACCCTGCACGTGCCCCGCCGCGTCCAGGACCTGCGCAACCGCGTGCGGTTCGCCCGCCAGGACCTCTCCCAGACCGTCTCCGGACGCGCCCCCACCACCGCCGAGATCGCCGAGCACGCGCACATGAGCGAGGAGGACGCGAAGACCGGCCTGGAGGCGCTCGAAAGCTTCACCGCGCTCTCCCTGGACGCCGAACTCCCGGGCAGCGAGGACGGCTACTCCCTCAGCGACGCGCTGGGCGGCCCCGACCCCGCGCTCGACGTCGTCGTGGACCGCGAGGCCGTCAAGCCCCGCATCGCGCAACTGCCCGAGCGGGAACGGACCATCCTCTACATGCGGTTCTTCGGCGACATGACGCAGAGCCGCATCGCCGACGAGATGGGCATCTCGCAGATGCACGTCTCGCGGCTGATCAGCCGCTGCTGCGACCGGCTGCGCGACCAGGTCATGCGGGACGCCGCCTGACGCTGTCAAGTGCCGGCTACCGCCGCATGGCGAGCGCCATGTGCCGGGACAGCACGTCGACCGCGCGCGCCTCGGCCATCGAGAAGGCGAGCCGCGCGCCGCACCGGAAGAGCGTGAGGACGCCCTCCACCGGCCCGTCCGTGCGGGTGGTCAGCGGCACGCACAGCAACGACGTGACCTCGGCGCGGACCAGGACGTGTGCGCCGGTCGCGTCCCGCCCGAAGGCGTCCGGGTCCTCCGGGCGCACCTGCAACGACGCCGCCCCGCCGCGTGCCGCCTCCACGACGAGGGGGCACGCGGCGGGCTCCTGCGCCAGCACGTCGGCGACCGGCGCGTCCGGCGGCCCCAGCACGGCGGCGCGCTTCAGGCGCCCGGCCCCCAGGTCGGCGACCACCCAGTCCGCGAACCGCCCGTGCAGCACCGCGGCGGCCCGCTCCAGCACCGCCGCACCGTCCCCGACGGGCGCCGTGAGCAGCGCCGTCGTCATCGCGTCCGCCAGGTCGAGCTGGGCCGCGTGCCGGGTCGCCTCACCGAGGTCGGGCACGGGCCCCGGCGCACTCGGCGCCTGCTGCGCGCGGGTCACCGAGGGCTGGAGCACCACGAGCACGGCGGTACGCGGCTCGGTGCCGGGCCGCAGTGCGGTGAGCGTCGCCCGGACCGGCGTACCGGGGTTCTGCTGGAGGTGCACGACGAGGCTGCGGTCACCCTCGCCGCGGGCCACGGCCGCGGTCTGGGAGCGGAACGCGACCCGGTCGGCGTGGAGCAGGAACCCCGTCAGCGGGCGGCCCGCCGCGAAGCCCGTACGGACCCCGGTCAGGGTGGTCCCCGCGGAGTTCATCCGGCGGACCACGGTGTCCCTGTCGATCAGCGCCACCGGCAGCGGCAGCCGCTGGAAGATGGCCCGCAGCAGCCGCTGCTCGTCCCGGTCCCGCACGGCGCCGCTCAAGTGCCCGTCGGCGCTCAGGCGTTCGTACGTGGGCCACAACCGGGCCGCCACGTGGTCGAGTTCGAAGATCGCCGCGTCCAGTACCGTGCCGAGGTCGTCCCGGGGGACGGCGCGGGCCGATTTCAACGCCGCGACACGGCGCACGAAATCCGCGAGGTCTTCACCGAACTCCTCCGTCTGCGACATGGGTTGAACCTAACGGCTGATTCCGTTTTCCGGAGGACGAGGGGGGAAGCCGAAGGGAAGAGGAGGAACCCCCATGGCGCCCTTGCCGGACCCGGACCTGCTCCGGCCGGAATCAGCTCTGCCCGGCCGCAGGCTCTCCGAACTCGCCGAACAGGCCGTACGGTGCACCCCCGCGTGCTGCGGCGCGAGCGCCACGGTCACCGACGGCGGCGACGAACACCCCGCGGCCGTCACCCACCCCGACCTCGCCGGGCTCGTGTCGGTGCAGCTGCGCTCGGGGGAGGGGCCCATCCCCGCCGCCGAGCAGCGAGGGACACCGGTCGACTCCAAGGACCTGCTGCGGGACGAGCGGTGGCCCGAGTACCGCGCGATGGCCCTCGACTCGGGCGTACGCTCCAGCGTCACGCTGCCCTTCCAGCGCGCGGGGCTCACGGTCACCCTGAGCCTGTTCAGCTTCCGCCCCGACGCGCTCGACGACGCCCGGCACGGGCCCGCGCAGGCGCTCGGCGACCTCGCCACGGCCGGCCTCGTGCGCGACCGGCACTACCGCGCCGCGCTGAGCGAGCTCGACCAGATGGGCACGGCCCTGCGCACCCGGCCCGTCGTGGACCAGGCCTGCGGGATCATCATGCACGTCCTGAACTGCGAGGCCGACGCCGCGTTCGCCGTGTTGCGGCGGATCTCCCAGACCACCAACCGCAAGCTGGCGGATGTGGCGGCCGCGCTGGTCGAGACGAAGGGGCGCGGCCTGGAGCGGGAACTGGTCTCCCTGGCCCGCTGAGGCCTTCGCGCCGAGCCCTGCCCGTCGGCGCCTTTCAGGAACAAGGCCCGAGCCGACCGGCTCGGGCCTTTCGCACGCGCACCGGCCGGCGCGCGTGAACGGCTCACCCGGGCGGGGCCCAGCGCGGGCGGGAGGGAGGTGAGCGCGTTGTGATGGACACGTAGGGCCAGGTGTTCCGCCGCTCCTGGGTACAGAGCCGTCCCACGGGGCAGGACACCATCACGCGAGTGCACGGAGGTACGAATGAGGCGGACGGACTCCGAGGGTCGCGGCCCCGTCCGGTAC
>NZ_WMBF01000581.1:0-3556 GCF_019400875.1 Streptomyces anatolicus
CTCCTCGACCGAGACGCCGAAGTCCGTCGCGATGCCCGCGAGGCCGTTCGAGTACCCCTGGCCGACCGCGCGGGCCTTCCACGCGCCGTTGCGCAGATAGATCTCGACGATCACCAGGGCCGTCTCGGCGCCGAGCTGCGGCGGGGTGAAGGTGGCGAGGACGGAGCCGTCGTCCGCGTTGCGGATGGTGGCGGTGGGCTCGATGCCCTGGAAGCTCTGGCCCGCCGCGTCCGGGCTCGCGGTGACGACGATCTTCTCGATGCCGGGCGGCACGGCCGCCGTGTCCACGGTGATCTTGTCGGGGGTGGTGCCACCGCCCGACTGGTAGGTCACACCGGGCCCCGAGGGCTGGTTGAAGAAGATGAAGTCGTCGTCGGAGCGCACCTTGCCGTCGGCGGTGAGCAGCAGGCCCGATACGTCGAGCCGCACGGGGGCGGCGACGTCCACCGCCACGCGGGCGGCGGTCAGCGGGATGTTCGAGCCGGGGGTCATAGCTGTCATGCCAGGGGTAACGAACGACCCCGCTTTGCCGTTCCCTTACCCACGGAAGGTTTTTCCCGGCACTCGCGGAAAAGGCTTCTCAGCCCCGATTCCGCGGATGGACCCGCGCCGCCCTTTCGTTGCCGCGCTTGTAATTGCCGGTCCAGCGGGCCATCACCAGCTGGGCGTCCCCGCTCCCGGCCTCCGCGAGGAACTGCTCGGCACGGGCGCCGCGCAGCGTCCCGGCGGCGCGTGCGCCATGGGTGATGACGACCGTGCCGTCGGCGTGGCGTTCGTAACGGAATCCATGAGGTCTCGGCATGGCCGCGAGCGTATGCCCCGGCCACACCTCACCGGTACCGGATTACGGCACGACGACGATCTTTCGGCCCAGCCCTGCGGCGAACTGGTCGAGTGCCCGGGGATAGTCCGCCAGCGGCAGCCGGTCGCTGATGAACACCTCCGGGTCGAGGACCCCCGCCGCGAACAGCTCGGCCGCCCGTTCGTAGCTGTGCAGGACCGCCATCGACCCGGTGATGGTGATCTCCTGGTTGTAGATCCGGTACGGGTCGATGGTGACGCGCGTGGCGTAGTCGGCGACACCGAACTGGAGGAACGTGCCGGCCTTGCCGACCCGGTCGAGGCCGTCCTGGATGGCTGCCGCGTTGCCCGTCGCGTCGATCACCACGTCCCAGCCCTGGGGGCGGTCAAGCTCGTCGGCACCGGCCGCCGACGCCGAGGCCCCGAGCCGCGCCGCCGTCGCCAGCCGCCCCGGGTTGACGTCGACCACGTCGACACTGGCCGCGCCGGTCCGCTTGGCCAGCTCCAGCATCATCAGGCCCATCGTCCCCGAGCCGTAGATCAGCACGTGCGCCCCGAGCCGTGACCGGAGCACGTCGTAGCCGCGCACCGCGCAGGACAGCGGCTCGATGAGGGCGGCGTCCTGGGTGCGTACATGGTCGGGCAGCCGTACGCAGTTGGCGGCGGGGGCGAGCGCGTACTGGGCGGCGCCGCCCGCCGTGGTCACGCCGATCGCGGCCCACCGCTCGCACAGATTGCCCCGCCCGGCCCGGCACTGGCGGCACTCGTGGCAGTGCAGCGAGGGATCGACCGCGACCCGGTCGCCGAGGGCGAGTCCGGTGACGTCGCGGCCGCGTGCGACGACGGTACCGGCGAACTCGTGGCCGGGCACCACCGGCAGCGTCGGCGCGAACTCCCCCTGCCGGATGTGCAGATCGGTGCCGCACAGCCCGCACGCGGCGACCTCCACGACGACCTCGCGGGGCCCCGGCGTCGGGTCGGGCACCTCGCCGACGACGACCTTGCCCACGGACTCGACGATCGCGGCCTTCATTTCACGGCTCCCAACGACAGGCCCTGGACCAGTTTGTCCTGGGCGGCGAACCCCGCGGCGAGCACCGGCAGGGAGATCACGAGCGACGCGGTGCACACCTTCGCGAGGAACAGGCCCTGGCTGGTGATGAAGCCGGTCAGAAAGACGGGCGCGGTCTGGGCGACGACACCGGTGAGCACCCGCGCGAAGAGCAGTTCGTTCCAGCTGAAGATGAAGCAGATCAGCGAGGTCGCGGCGATGCCGGGCAGCGCGATGGGCGCCACCACGCGCGCGAGGATGGTCGGCAGCCGCGCCCCGTCGATCCGCGCGGCCTCGATGACCGCCTTCGGTACCTCGGCGAGGAAGGACTGCATCATCCACACCGCGATCGGCAGGTTCATCGAGGTGTAGAGGATGACGAGCAGCCAGATGTTGTCCAGCAGGCCGGTGTTCCTGGCGAAGAGGTAGAGCGGCAGCAGGCCCGCCACGACCGGCAGCATCTTCGTCGACAGGAAGAAGAAGAGCACGTCCGTCCACTTCTTCACGGGCCTGATGGACAGGGCGTACGCGGCGGGCAGAGCCAGCACGAGCACGCAGAGCGTCGAGACGACCGAGGCCACGGTGGAGTTGACGAGCGACGGCCAGGGGCTCGCGCCGCCGCCCGCCCCGAAGAAGTCGCGGTAGCCGTCGAGGGTGAGCGAGGCGGCGAGCGAGGGCGGGTTGGTGGCGGCGTCCTCCTCCGAGTGGAAGGAGGTCAGCGCCATCCAGGCGATGGGCAGGAAGAACAGGATCCCGGCGAGCCACGCGGTCAGACCGAGCCCGACACCCTTGACGCGTACGTTCCTCATGAGCGGGACGCCTCCTCACGGAACAGGGACGAGACGACCCGCAGCGCGAAGGTCGCGATGATGAGCGAGCCGATGACGACGAGGACGCCGGCCGCGGAGGCCAGGCCGTTCTCGTGCGCCTGGTAGAAGCTCTGGTAGACGGTGTAGGGGAGGTTCGCGGTGCCGAGACCGCCCGAGGTGAGGGTGAAGACGGCGTCGAAGTTCTGCACGATGTAGATCGAGCCGAGCAGGGCGCCCAGTTCGAGGTAGCGGCGCAGGTGCGGCAGAGTCAGATGGCGGAAGACCTGCCAGTCGCTCGCGCCGTCCATGCGGGCCGCCTCGATCAGCTCGGTGTCACGGCTCTGGAGCCCCGCGAGCAGGATCAGCATCATGAAGGGCGTCCACTGCCACACCAGCGAGACCTCGATGGCGAGGAGCGGGGTGCTGGAGATCCAGTCGGGCTGCGCCGCGGAGTCCCCGCCCACCCAGTGCAGGAGGCCGTTGAAGAGGCCGTACTCGGGGTTGTAGAGCACGTGTTTCCACAGCAGTGCGGCGGCCACCGGAACCAGCAGGAACGGCGCGATGAGCAGCGTGCGCACGAGCCCGCGCCCCTTGAACCTCCGGTCGAGGAGCAGCGCGAGGCCGAGCCCGATGGCCAGGCTCGCCAGGACCACGGACGCCGTGAGCAGGATCGTGGTCAGGACCGACTTGCGCAGGTCGGGGTCGGTGAGGACCTCGGAGTAGTTGGCGAACCCGGCGAAGCCGCGGGCGTCCGGGTAGAGGGCGTTCCAGTCGAAGAAGGAGATCACCAGGGTCGCCACGAACGGCAGCTGGGTCACGGCGACCATGAAGACGAGGGCGGGGAGCAGGGGCGCCCTGGTGGCCCAGGCGCGCAGCCGTCCGGGGGTGCCGGGGG